>NZ_JBVJGT010000038.1:0-67810 GCF_055587185.1 Micromonospora sp. NPDC048040
CCCCCCCCCCCCCCCCCCCCCCCCCCCCCCCCCCCCCCCCCCCCCCCCCCCCCCCCCCCCCCCCCCCCCCCCCCCCCCCCCCCCCCCCCGCCGGCACTAGCCGAGCAGCGGAGTGGCGGCCTTCGCCGCGTCCTCGAGCGCCTGGTCCACGGACTTCTTGCCGAGCAGGGCGGCCTGGATCTCCGGGGAGAGGACGCCCTGGACGTCGCGGGCCTTCTCGTGCAGCGGGCCGACCGTGCTGGTGGCCACGTGCTTCTCCTGCTCCCCGAGGACGGGGTCACTGGCGTACAGCGGACCGCTGGACTTCCGGGGAGAGAAGAGGCTGGCACCGATGTCGTACTTCTTGGTGTTCTCGGCGTTGGTGGCGAAGGCCAGCCACTTGCCGGCCGCCTCCTTGTCCTTGGAGGTCTTCAGCATCGACAGCGAGCCGACGGTGCCGTAGCCGATCTGCTTGGTCTCGGTGAGGTGCGGGATGACCTGGATGTTCTCCTTGCCCCAGAACTTCTCGATCTCGGCGACCGGCGTGTACCAGCTGCAGGCGACCTTGTTCTGCGCGACGCGGGTCTGCTCGATCGGCGGGACGGTGGTGAGCATGGACTTGTCGACGTAGCCGCCGTCGACGAGCTGCTTGAGGAAGTTCAGCGCCTTCTTGCCGGCGTCGCTGTTGAACGCGACCGACTTGCCGTCCGGGCTGAACACGTCGCCGCCGGCCTGCCAGAGCAGCGGGTAGAAGGTCTGGTTCAGGGTCTGCTTGGCATCACCGGCGTACGTGATGATGTCGTAGCCCTTGGCCTTGAACTTCGGGGCCAGGGTGAGCAGGTCGTTCCAGCTCGTCGGGTAGTTCGTCTCGCCGACGGCCGCGAAGACCTTCTTGTTGCAGATCGGCGTGGAGGCGCTGGTGAGGATCGGGGCGCCCATCATCTTGCCGTCGATGGTCACCGACTGCACCACGTTCGCGTGCAGGTCGCTCTTGGTCGCCTCGTCGAGGTACTTGTCGACGGGCTCGATGTTGCGGGCGTACTTGGGCAGCTGGTCGGGGATCAGGTAGACGACGTCCGGCCCCTTGTTGCCCGCGATCGCGGTGGCGAGCGCCTGGTCGCGGTTGGCCCAGGGGAAGATCTCGACCTTGACGTTGATATCGGGGTTGGTCGCCTGGAACGCCTTGATGGTCTCGTCCCAGTGCGCGCGGTGCTTCGCCTCGTCGAAGATAGCCGGATATGTCCACATTGTCACGGTCGCCTTGCCGGAGTCACCGGAGCCGGAACCGCCACAACCCGTAGCCGCGAGCGCGGCGACGGTCGCCACCGCCACGGCCGACAGGCTCTTCCGAACACGCATCTCGCATCCTTCCGGGGGAGTCAGGTTCGCAGTACATTAACTTACGGTCCGGGCCGATACTAGAGCCCGTATGCACCGAGGTCACATCGTTACTGTTCGTGTGAATACCTGGACAGATCGATCCAGAACCGTAATAGCGAAGGACTCCGATGACCGTCACCCTCGCCGTCGTCGGCGCCGGCAACCGCGGCAGCACGTACGCCGGATACGCACTGCGCCACCCCGAGCGGGCCCGCGTCGTCGCGGTCGCCGACCCGCGGCTCGCCCACCGCACCGCGCTCGCCGACGCCCACGGCGTCGCGGCGTCCGCGTCGTTCGAATCATGGCAGGACCTCGCCGCGCAACCCCGACTGGCCGACGCCGTCGTCCTCGCCACCCCGGACCGGGAGCACGCCGAACCGGCCGTCCGCCTCGCCGACCTCGGCTACCACGTCCTGCTGGAGAAGCCGATCGCACCCAGCGAGGCCGAGTGCCAGGCCGTCGCCGCGGCGGCCGAGCGCACCGGCGTGCTGCTCGCCGTCTGCCACGTGCTGCGCTACACCCGCTACACCGACGCGGTGAAGCGGTACGTCGACAGCGGGGCGCTGGGCCGGATCGTCGGCGTGGAGCACCTGGAGCCGGTCGGCTGGTGGCACTTCGCGCACTCCTACGTCCGCGGCAACTGGCGCCGCGCCGAGGACTCCTCCAGCAGCCTGCTCGCCAAGTGCTGCCACGACCTGGACTGGCTGCGCTACGTCGTCGACGACACCCCGACGCGGGTCAGCAGCGTCGGCGCGCTGCACCACTTCCACCCCGGCAACCGGCCGCGCGGCGCCGCCGACCGCTGCCTCGACTGCCGGGTCGAGTCGACCTGCCCGTACTCGGCCGCCCGCTTCTACCGCGCCTGTCTCGCGGATTCCGACCGGCACGAGTGGCCGCTGGCGGTGGTGACCCGCGACCTGACCGAGGAGGGTGTGGCCGCCGCGCTCCGCGACGGACCGTACGGCCGGTGCGTCTACGGCGGCGGGAACGACGTCGCCGACCACCAGAGCGTGACCGTCTCGTTCGCCGGCGGCGCGACCGCCACCCTCACCATGAGCGCCTTCACCCCCGGCGGGCACCGGCGCACCCGGATCATGGGCACCCACGGCTACCTGGAGGGCGACGGCGAACAGGTCGCCGTCACCGACTTCGTCACGGGCGAGACCGTCACCACCGACACCCGGGGCGGCGGAGCGGACGCCGGCTCCGGTCACGGCGGCGGCGACATGGCGCTGATGGCGGCCTTCGTGGAGGCGGTGGCCACCGGCGACCGGTCCCGGATGCGCTCGGGTCCGCAGGAGTCCCTGGACAGCCACCGGATGGCGTTCGCCGCCGAACGCAGCCGGCTCGCCGGCGGCGCCCCGGTGGCACTCGCGCCCGCCGGCTGACCCGGGGGCGCCGCACGCCCCCGGTGCCTCCTCCTACGCCCTGAGCACGCCACGGTCCGGCGGCAGCGCCAGCATGCGCGCTGTCGCCGGGCTCGGCGGGATGCCCAGTTCCTGCCGCAGCACCCGTTGGCAGGTGGCGTACGCCCGTCGCGCCTCGCTGACGTTGCCCTCGGCCAGATGGATCCGGATGACCGACCGGTGGGCGCTCTCCCGCAGGGCGTCGTGGCGGAGCACGGCGAACGCCACCTCCAGCGCCAGACCGAAGTGCCCTTCGGCCGCCAGGTGGTCGGCGAAGGCCTCCTGGACGTGCAGGCACAGTTGCCGCATCCGCTCCCGCTCGTCGACGAGCCACTCGTCGTCCCAGTCGGGGAGGAGCTCGGCGTCGTTGTCCGGCAGGCAGGTCATCGCCTCGGGCCCCGGCCGGCCCCCCTCGGTCAGCCGTCGGGCCACGCGCACCAGGTCACGGACGTCCACGGTCACGGCGGGGCCGAGGTCCAGGGACGGCCCGACGCCCGCCACGAGACCGGGAACGGCCCGGTTGGCGCGCCACATGGCGGTCCGCAGGCTCGCCAGCGCCCGGTCCTCCTCGGTGTCGGGCCAGAGCTGGCCTGCCAGCCGGCTGCGGCCCGCCCGCCCGCGCAGGGCGAGCAGCGCGACCAGCCGTTGCACCCCGAGGGGCAGCGCGACGTCCTCGCCCCCGACGACCAGGCGGAAACAGCCGAACAGGGTGACCGAGACCGGCGACGGCGGAACGGCCCCGGCGCTCCGCCGTGCGCCCGGCCCGCCGACGGCGCGATCGACCAGGCTGTGCGGCATGCGCCAACTCCTCAACTCGGATAATTCCCGGCCAAACCGGAGATAACGCACTTTATATCCGACAAGCGTCCCCTCGGTCGGCGGTTACCCGGAACCTCGACCGGGCCACCCTGCGGCGCCACGCGCCGCGGGCGACACCCGGCCTCCACCCGCCGGTGTGACGCGGTCGTGACGAGCGGTTGATGACCGGGGCTCATGCTGGCGCCCATGACCAGCTTCCCGGGGAGTCCGCGCACCCTGCACGGTGCCGTCGTCGCGGTCGACCTGGGCGCCCCGGCAACCCGGCCCATCGTCTTCCAGTACAACCCTGACCAGGTCACGCGGACGGTCCGCCCGCGCGGCGGCCCGGACTCGCCCGCCGCCGGCCCGGCCGACCCGCACCGTCTCTCCGGGGCCCCGGTGGAGACCATCTCACTGACCCTCGAGGTCGACGCGGCGGACCAGCTCGCCAACGGCGACGAGGTCGCCGCGGCGATGGGCGTCATGCCGCACCTCGCCGCACTGGAGCTGCTGCTCTATCCTCCCAGCAGCCGGATGATCGAGAACGCGGCGCTGCTGCTCACCGGCGCGATAGAGATCCTGCCGGCGCAGGGCCCGCTGACTTTGCTGGTCTGGGGTCCGGGCCGGGCCCTCCCGGTGCGGATCGAGGGCATCAGCATCGTCGAGCAGGCGTTCGACCCCGAACTGTTCCCCACGAGAGCCTCCGTCGACCTGTCCGCCCGGGTGCTCTCGTACCACGACCTGCCGGTGACAGACCCCGGCTACGCGCTCTTCCTCGTGCACCAGGTGGCGAAGGAACTCATGGCGGGCGTGGGCCGCACGGGCGCCGCGGCGGCGTCGAGTGGTCTGCCGGGGGCCTGACGTGCTGGGCGGAACGGGTCGGTACGACGACGTGGAGACGACCGTGACCACGGTGCCGGACGACGTCGGCGGTCGGCGCGCCGTCGCGTGCCTGCGCACCCGGCTCCTGCCGGTCCTGCCGGCCGCCCGCGCCGTCGCGGTGCACCAGGTGGTCTCCGGCGACCGGCTCGACCTGCTCAGCCACCGGCACCTCGGCGATCCGTTGGCGTTCTGGCAGATCGCCGACGCCAACGCCGCGCTCGATCCCGACGAGCTGGTCGCCCCGGGCGCCGAAGGCCGCCTGCTGGTCATCCCCATGCCGGGGATGTGACATGCCGGCATCGACTCTGCTGCGGGTCTTCGCCGGACCCGTCCTGCCCGTACCGCTGCCGCCGGAACTCACCTCCCGCCTGCGTTCGGTCGTGGTCAGCGAACGCGAGGACGACCGCTCCGGCTTCACGCTCACCTTCGACGCCGGACGGTCCGGCCCGGGCGCCGCCCTGGACACGCCCGTGCTGCAACGGGCGCCGATCACGCCGTTCGCCCGGGTGTGCGTGGTCGTGACGTTCGGGGCCGTGTCGCGGGTGCTGGTCGACGGGATCGTGACCTCCGTCGACTTCACCCCCGGCGCGGAGACGGCCGCCACCACCCTCACCGTTCTCGGCGAGGACGTCTCCTACCTGCTCGACCGGGAGGAGGTCGACACCGACCACCCGGGGCTCGACCACTACCAGCAGGTGCACGCGATCCTCGCCCGCTACGCCGTCGACGGCATCGCCGCCGACGTGGTGCCACCACGCACCGCCGACCCGCCGCTGCCCGTCGAGCGGGTGCCGACCCAGCACGGCACCGACCTCGCGCACCTGACGGCGCTGGCCCGCCAGCACGGCTACGTCGCGCACGTCCGCCCCGGACCGGTGCCGGGCACGAGCACCTTCTACTGGGGACCGGTACGTTCCGGAGCACCGCAGCGTGCCCTGACCGCCGGGCCCGGCTCCGAGGCGAACGTACGGTCCCTGCGGTTCCGGACCGACGCGCTGTCGGTGGTGGCGGTGGACGGCGACCTCCAGGAACCCCGCAGCGGAACGCGACTGCCACTGGCCGCCGCCGTCAGCACCCGCCCGCCGCTGGCCGCCCGCCCGTTGTGGGCCGCGCACCAGGGCTCGATCCGGCGGCGCCGGATCCGGCTCAGCGGCGTCAGCCCGGTCGCCGGCCTGGGCCGCGCCCAGGCGGAGGTCGACCGCGGCGTCGACGCGGTCACCGCCGAGGGCGAGCTGGACGGGGCGCGCTACGGCGACGTGCTGCGCCCGCGAGCCGTGGTGGGGGTACGCGGCGCGGGCTGGTCCCACGACGGCCTGTGGTACGTCCGCCGGGTCGACCACGAGTTGGGGCCGGGCTTCTACACGCAACGGTTCACGCTGGCCCGCGACGGCTACGGGTCGCTGGCTCCGGCGGTGCGCCCGTGACCGCCGGGGCACCGGGCCGGGCCGAGTGGGCGGGGCGGCGATGACCCCGTTCTACGGCAAGTACCGCGGACGGGTCACCGCGAACCAGGACCCGCTGGGTCGCGGGCGTGTCCAGGTCAGCGTGCCGGCGGTGCTGGGCGAGACCCGCCACTGCTGGGCGGAGCCTTGCGTCCCGTACGCCGGCCGGGGCGTCGGCCTGTTCGCGGTGCCGCCGGTCGGGGCGCACGTCTGGGTCGAGTTCGAGGCCGGCGACCCGGACCTGCCGATTCTCGCCGGGTGCTTCTGGGCGGTCGGGGAAGCGCCGGTCGCCCCCGCCAATCCTCTCGTCAGGACCTGGAAGACCGAAGGGGTCTCGATCACGCTGAGCGACGTGCCGAGGCTCGGCGGCCTGACGATCGAGGTCGGCCGGCCGGTGACCACCACGACCATGAGGATCTCCTGCACGGCGGCGGGCATCGAGCTGTCGATCGGCGCCGCCAGCGTGAAGTTGACCCCCGCCTCGGTCTCGGTGAACAACGGCGCACTGGAGGTGAAGTGACGTCCCGATTCGTCGTCCAACAGGGGGCCACGGTCCGCTGCGCGCACGGCGGCGAGGCACTGTCGACGGCCCCGAACCCCAGGGTCACCGTGTCCGGCCGGGTCACCTACGCCCTGACCGGAACCTGGACGGTCGCTGGTTGTCCCCTGCCCGCCAGCGCCGGCGGCCCGTGCGTCGCCGCCGCGTGGACGACGGGCAGCGCCCGGGTGCTCAGCCTCGGCCGGCCACTGGTCGTGCAGGGAGGCACCGCGACCTGCGTCCCCACCGGCGCGCCGCTGCTGGTCCTGACGACGCAGAACCGGGTCCGGGTGGTCTGAGTGCACCTGGGCTTCCCCCTGCGCCTCGACCGGCACGGCCGGCTGAGCGCCGTCGACGACGACGAGTACCTGCGGGGCCTGGTCGAGACGGTGCTGTTCACCCGGTACGGGGAACGGGTGAACCGGCCCGACTTCGGCGCCGGCGTGGACCGGCTGGTCTTCGCCCCCGGCGGCGACGAACTGGCGCGTACCACACACGCCCTGGTGCAGGCCGCGCTGCAACGGTGGCTCGGCGACCTCATCCGGGTCGAACAGGTCACGGTCGAGACCGTCGACGCCGTCCTGACGGTGCTGATCGTCTACGCCCCGCTGCGCCACGGGACCGCCGTCGGCGAGCCCCGGGTCGTCCGCCTCACCCGGCCGGAGGCGGGATGACCACCACGCACGAGCCACTGGCGACGACCGACCCGCCCGACATCCGGATCGACCGCGACATCCGGCTGGCGCTGGTGGCAAGCCGGGACGCGCCCGCCCTCGACGGCATCGACTTCGTCGAGGTGCTGGCGAACCGGGCGGACGCGCCCGACCACGTTCCCGACGCCCCCCAGCGCCGGACCCTCGCGGTGCACCTGCTCCGGGGGTCGGTCCCCGAGGGGCTGGGCACCGGGCCGGGCGACCCTCAGGTGGTGATCACGGGCGGGGTGCGTGCCGACCCCGTGCCGGTCGAGTGGGCGTACCCGGCCACCGCCGTCGTCGGCGCCTCGGCACAGGACGACCCGCCCCCCGGCGTCACGCGGGGCGACCGGGCGCTGGTGGGCGCCGCGATACCGGAGGCGTCCCGATCCAGGGTCCTCGTCGTGCGCACCTCGACCGGCGGTGACGACTCGGCGTACGTGCTGCGGCTGCTCGGCCCGGCCACCGCGGAGTTCGACGAACCGCTCACGCGGGTGTCCTTCCGGTTCGCCGTCGACGGCCCGGCCACGGTCGACTGCCGCCCACCCGCCGACGCCGACCCGCCGGCACCCGCCGGGTCTCCCCTGCCGGACTACCTCGCCCGGGACTACCAGGCGCTGCGGACCAGACTGCTGGACCGGATGGCGGTGCTGCTGCCCGCCTGGACCGACCGGTCACCGGCCGACATCGGCGTCACCCTGCTGGAGCTGTTCGCCTACCTCGGGGACCGGCTGGCCTACCGGCAGGACGCCATCGCCGGCGAGGCGTACCTGGGCACCGCACGGCGACGCACCTCGGTGCGCCGGCACGCGCGACTCATCGACTACCGCGTGCACGAAGGATGCGCCGCCCGCACCTGGCTCGCGTTCGCCACCGGCACGACCGTCCTGCTGCCGGCCGGCACCGCCGTCACGGACGCCAGCGCGGCTGCCGGCAGCGCGGTCGACCCGGCCGCCGGGCAGTCGCCCGACGACGAACCGGTCGTCTTCGAGACCTGCTCGCCGATCCGCCTCACACCGGCCCGCAACCGTCTGGACCTGCACGACTGGGGGACCCCCGGGCACCACCTGCCGGCCGGCGCCACCTCGGCCTTCGTCCGCGTGCCAGCCGGCGTCGAGCCGGAGCTGCGCGCCGGCGACGTCGTCGTCCTCGCCGAGTCCGACCCGGCCGCCGACCTGACCGCCGACCCGCTGGCCGGCCTGACCGCAGCCGACCCCACCCGGCGGTACGCGGTACGCCTGAACGCCGACCCGGTACGGCACACCGATCGCCTCGCCGCCTGCCCGAGCGTGCTGGAGCTGCGCTGGCACACCGACGACGCGCTGCCCGGGCCGCTGCGGGTCTCCCGGCCCGGCCCGGCCGGGTCGGAGGTGACGGCGGTCGCCCTGGCCAACGTCGTACTCGCCGACCACGGGCTGACCACCCACGCCGACCTCGATCCGCCCCGGGTGCCGCCGCGCGGCGACTACCGGCCGCAGCTGCCGCACCCCGGCCTCGCCTGGGCCGACCCGACCGGCCCCGTCCCCGTCGACGGCAGCGGCGACACCGCCGGCTGGGAGAGCGCCACGGCCGCGCTGCGCCCCGATCCGACCCGCGCCGTGGCCCAGGTGAGCCTGCACGACGGCGTACGGGCGTGGTGGCCGCGCGCCGACCTGCTCAGCAGTGGGCCGACCGCCCCGGTGTTCGTGGTGGAACCGGAACCGGACGGATGGACCGTGCTGCGCTTCGGCGGCCGCCCCGGCGGGCTGCGTCCCCACCCCGGGACCGCCTTCGCCGCCCGGTACCGCCTCGGTGGTGGCACCCGCGGCAACGTGGGAGTCGACGTCCTGCGCAGACTCCGCCAGACACCCGGCGCCGGGTCGGGGCCGCCGGCGGTCGTCACCAATCCCCTGCCGGCCGCCGGCGGCACGGACCCGCAACCCCTGGCGGAGGTCCGGGAGCTGGCGCCGTACGCCATCGGCCGGCAGCTCCGCGCCGTGACGTCCGCGGACCACGCGGCCTGCGCGGTCGAGGACCGCGCGGTGCGGCGGGCGGTGGCCCGACGGCGATGGGTGGGCTCGTGGTACGTCGAGCAGGTCACCGTGCAACCCGCCCCGACCGCGGCGGCGGACCGCGCGGTCCTCGCCCGGGTGGCCCGCAGGCTGGAGACGAGACGGATGGCCGGCGTGGACGTCGCGCTCGCGCCGGTCGTGACGGTGCCGCTCGACATCCGTCTGGTGTGCTGCCTGGCGCCCGGACAGCCCCGGTCGGCGACCGAACGGCAGGTACGGGAGATGCTGACCGCCCGACTGCTCCCCGACGGCGGTCGCGGTCCGCTGCACCCGGAGAACCTGTCGGTGACACGGACCCTGTTCCTGAGCGACCTGGTCGCCGCGGCCATGTCCGTCCCCGCGGTCACCTCGGTGCGGGTCGAGCGGTTCGGCCGGCGCGGTGCCGGCGACGCCGAGATGCTCGCGGCGATCGCCCGGGGCCGCCTCGACGCCGACGGCGGGGAGGTGCTGCGCTGCGGCAGCACCCCGGACACACCGGACGGGGGCTGCCTCGACGTGGTGCTGCGGGGTGGCTCGTGACCGGAACGCGCGGGGCCGGGGCCACCTGCCCGCCGGGCTCCGGAGGGCCCGACCCGGTCGAACTCCGCCAGCCCTCGTCCAGCCACGCCGCGGCCCTGGCGCGGATGCGGGCCAAGCTGGCGGACGAGTCGCAGCCCGCACCGGTACGCGCGCTGGCCCGACGACCCGCCGAGGACCCGCTGATCGCGTTGCTGGACAGCTGGTCGGTGGTCTCGGACACTGTCGCCTTCTACACCGCCCGCATCGCGCGGGAGGGCTTTCTGCGTACCGCGACCGAGCCCCGGTCGGTGCGGGAACTGGCCCGGGCCTTCGGGCACGAACTGGCGCCCGGCGTGTCCGCGCAGGTCGAGCTGGCATTCGACGTGGAGGACGCCCCGGGCGTGCCGGCCGTCGTCACGGTGCCGCCGGGCACCCCCGTGCAGACCGTTCCACGCCAGGGTCAGCAGCCCCAGGTCTTCGAGACGGACAGCACGCTCGATGCCCAGACGGTGTGGAACGAGATACCCGCTGTGGCGACCGAGCCGCAACGGCCGTCCTTCGGAGCGACCGAGCTGTGGGTTTCCGGCGCCGCTGCGGACGTACGCCCGGGCGACCCGGTGCTGCTCGTCGCCGACCCACCGGTCACGGACGGCGGGCGGCCGGCGGCGGACGCCGACCCCCCGCAGCACGAGGTCCGGGTGGTGGCCGCCGTCGCCACCGATCCCGACGGGCACCCGGGCTGGACCCGGCTGGAGCTGCTCCCACGCGAGGAGCCGCGCGACGACCCCGACGATCCGGCCCCCGACGATCCCGCCCCCGCCGGGGAGGCCACGGTGCACGTCCTCAGCGAGAACAGCCCGCTCTTCGGCTGGAACGCGCCGGACGCGGCTCTGCTCGGCGGTGCGCCGGCGGACGCCGGCAACGGCCGGCGGGACAACTCGGACGTGTTCGCGGACGCCGCCGACGTGCTCGAACTCGACGGCGACCACCCTCGGCTGCTGCCCGGCTCCCTGCTGCTGCTGGAGCAGCCCGGGCTCCGCGCGGTCTACCGCGCGGTGTCCGTGGTCCCCTCCGCCGCCACCGGGTACGGCATCAGCGGTCGGATCACCCGGGTGCGGATCACCACCGACAACCGACCGCCGCCGCCGTTCGACCGTCGCAGGACCCTGGTGCACTACCTACCGGTGGAACTGCCCGCCCGGTGGCGTCCCCGGACCGTTCCGGTCGCCGGCCGGGAGGTGGACCTCGTGCCCACCGACCCGACACCGCCCCCCGGTCGCCTCGTCCAGCTGCGGGGCTTCGACCTGGCCACCGGCACCGAACGGGTCGAAACCGCCACGATCCTCGGCTGCGAGGTCCGGCCCGACGGCCGGCGGATGAGCGTCGTGTTCGACCGCGAACTCGTCGGCACGTACGCCCCGGACAGCGTGCGGGTCCTGGGCAACGTGGTCACCGCCGACCACGGCGAGACCGTCACCCAGGTGCTCGGCAGCGGGGACGGGCAGAGCCCGTTCGCCCAGGTGGCCACCCGGCGGGGCCCGCTCACCCACGTACGGGCACCCACGGCGCAGGGCGCGGTCAGCACGTTCGCCCTCGAGGTGAACGGCGTGGCGTGGACGCAGGTGCCGTCGCTGGCCACGGCGGGGCCGCAGGATCGGGTCTACCTGGTGCGGGAGAACGCCGACGGCACGGCCGTCGTGGTCTTCGGCGACGGGGTCAAGGGGGCGCGACCGCCGACCGGGGTCGAGAACCTCGTCGCGACCTACCGGGTGGGGATGGGAGCCGACGGCGCGGTGGACGCCGGCCAGGTCAGCCTGCTGTTGCGGCGACCGCTCGGCATCCGCGAGGTGACCAACCCGGCTCCCTCCCACGACTGGGGGCCACCGGAGTCGCTCGCCGACACCCGGCGCACCGTCCCGGTGCGGACCCGCGTGCTCGACCGGGCCGTGTCCGTGGCCGACCACGCCGACCTGGCGCGCGGCTTCGCCGGAGTCGGTGGTGCCCGCGCCGACCTGGTTTCGGACGGCCACCGGGACCGGATCGTCCTCTCGCTGGTCGGGGTCGGGGCGGCCCCCGTCAGCGACGGTCTGCTGGCCGACCTCGCCGCCGCGCTGGCCGGGCGCCGCCCGCCGGAGCCGCCGCTGCTCCTGCGCTGCGCGGACGTGGTGCGGTTCGGGGTGCGCGTCGAGGTGCAGCCCGACCCCGGCCACCGGTGGCCCGTGGTCCGTGACGAGGTGGCCGCGGCGCTGCGACGGCGGTTCGGCGCCGCGCAGACCGACTTCGACGCCCCGGTCACGGCGTCGGCGGTGCTGATGGTCGTCCGCGCCGTCGCCGGCGTCGTCGCGTGCACGATGCCGCGTCTGGTGCCGGTCGGCCCAGCGAACCCGACCGGCACCGCTGACGACCTGCTGGTGCCGCTGCCGGCCCACTGGGACGGCCGGCAGATCCGGCCGGCTCAGCTGCCGCACCTGGTTCCGGACGAGGTACGGATCGAGGCGATGGCGCGGTGAACGTACCCATCGGAGCCCCCGAGGCCACCGGGACGACCGAGCGGTTGCTGGCCCTGCTCCCCGACCACCTGCGCGGCCTGGACGAGCAGGCGGGAGGCGTCCTGCGGGCGCTGCTGTCCGCGGTCGCCGTCGACCTGGACGTGCTGGAAGGCGACCTGGCGGACCTCTACGACGACTGGTTCGCGGAGACCTGCACCGACCGGACGTTGCCCCACCTCGCCGACCTGGTGGGCCTGGCGGAGCCGCTGCCGGCCGGCCCCGGCGTCGACGGCAACCGCAGGGCCCTGGTCGCCAACGCCGTCTCCCGGCACCGGCGCAAGGGCACCCTCACGGTGCTGGAGCAGGTCGCCCGGGACGCCTCCGGCTGGCCGGCCGTCGCCGTCGAGTACTTCCGGCTGCTGACCACGACCGCCCACCTCGCCGACGTCCGGCCGGACCGCCCCGCGGTCGCCTCGCTGCGCGGCGCGGCCCGGTTGGACCTCGTCGGTGCCCGGCACGATCTGCGGCGCGACCGGACACCACCCGCCCCGGAGCTGATCGACCCGACCGGCGGGGCGCTCGACCCGCTGGCCCGTACCCCGCAGGTGCGCGACACCGCCGGCGGCCGGGGCCGGCACGGCCTCGCCCGCGTCGGGGTGTTCCTCTTCCCGCTGCGCACCTACCGCGTCGGTCCCCCGGCGGGCGGCGGTGACCCTGCCGGTGGCTCCGGCGACCCCGACCGGAGCACCCGACCGTCGCTCTGGTCGCAGGCCCGGCTCGTCGGGGACGAGTACCGGATCGACCCGCTCGGCCGCCGAACCCCGTTGTTCGCCGCGTCGCCGGCCGGCGACGGGGCGGACCGCCTCACGCGGGAGGAACACCTGCCGGTGCCGCTGCGGCCCCGCCGGCTGTTGGCCATGCTGACCGCGGCCCGCGGCGGGGCCGGCGGCCCGGAGACCCTGCCGATCGGGGTGCGGGTCGGGCGCACCGGTGACCCGCTGCCGCCCGAGCGGCTACGGGTCGCCGGCCTGGAGGAGCTGGCCCCGGTGGCCGGTACGCAGGTGAGTGTGGACGCCGTCGAGGGCCGGCTGCGGGTCTACCGGGACGGGCAGGCGGCGGCGCCCGACGAGGTCTTCGTCCGCTACCACCACGGGGGCCTGGCCGACATCGGCGCGGGCACCTACGAACGCTCGGACGTGCACGCACGGGTGCTCGCCGCCGATCCGTACCGGGGTCGCCGGGAGGTCGCCGGCCAGGTCGCCGTGTGCTCGGACGCCACCGCCTCCGTGCTGGCCGTCCCGACGGTCACCGACGCGCTGGCCCGCGCGGAGCAGGCGTGGAGCACCGACGCCGGTCAGGCGGTGGGCGCGACGTACGTGGTGTCGGTCGGGGACAACGCCACCTACCCCGGCGACCTGGACGTCCGGATCCCGGCCGCCACCCGGCTGGTGCTGGTCGCGGCGGCGTGGCCGGACAGCGGACGGTCGGAGGGCGTGCCGCACCCGACGCCGGGCGTCTACGTGCCCGACGGCCTGCGGCCGCACCTGCGCGGCGGCCTGCGGGTGACCGGCGGTGCCGGCAGCAGCCTGGTGCTGGACGGTTTCCTGGTCGAGGGTGACGTCACCGTCGCACCCGGCGCGCTCACCGCGCTGACCGTCTCCCAGTGCACCCTCACCGGGCGCCTCACGGTGGCCGACGACCCGGCCGGCGGCCACCGCGACCTGCGGGTGAGCCTGGTCCGCAGCGTCGTCGGGTCGGTCCGGCTGGCGCCCGTCGTGCCGTTGCTGGCAGTGAGCGAGTGCGCCGCGGACGCGACCGGCACCGGGGACGGCGTGGCGCTCTCCGCGGTCGGCGCGCATCTGTCGATCGAGGGCAGCACCATCCGCGGCACGGCGTCGGTGCGGTCGGTCGACGCCGGCAACTGCCTGTTCGACGGGCGCCTCACCACCGAGCACCGGCAGGTCGGCTGCCTGCGCTACTGCTACGCCGGCCCGGGCTCCCGCGGTCCGCAGCGGTTCCGTTGCCAGCCGCCGGACGACACCGGCACGGCCGGCCCGCCGGTGTACGCCGCGTTGGACCCGGGTTCGCCCATGTACCTGGCACTGGCCCGCGACTGCCCGACCGTCCTCGCCGAAGGTGGTGAGGACGGATCCGAGATGGGTGTGCACCACCACCTGGGCCGGCCGCTGCGGCGCGCAGCGGCCCGACAGCACCTCGCGCCGCACGCACCGGCCGGACTGGACCTCGGAGTCTTCGGGAGCTGAACCACATGCAGGGAGATTTCACCCGCTGGACCTTCGCGCCGCGGCGCGCCTACCGCTCGGTGCTGTTGCAACAGGGGCGCGTCCTGCTCGACGCCGACTGGAACGAGCAGGCGGAGATCACCGCCTACCACGACGAGATCCGCACCCGCGACGTCGTCGGTCCCAGCGCCGGCCCGGCCGACGGGGCCGGGTTCGCCGTGGTCGACCGGGCTGGCGCCGACCCCAAGGCGACCCCGTGGGCGGACCTGCGGATCACCCCCGGCCGGTACTACGTCGACGGCGTGCTGGTCGAGTCGCCGGTCCCACCGCCGTCGGGCGGTGCCGCCACCGTGGGCTGGCCGCTCGACGCCCAGCCGTACGCCCGGGGTCCGGCCGGCGCGCAACCGGAACCGACGGGCGACGGGCGGTACGCCGCCCTGCTCGACACGTGGACCCACCACGTCACCGCCGACGAGGAACCGTCGCTACGCGAACCGGCGCTGGGCGGCCTGGACACCACCACCCGCGCCCAGACCGCCTGGCGGGTGCGGCTGACCGACATCGGGATCGGCGAGGGCTGCGACGACGTCCGCCGACCGGGACGGTTCACGGAGGCCCGGGGCACGATGTCGGCGGCACTGCGGAACAGCCAGTCCGACCAGGACCCGGATCCGCACGTTCCCGACGGCACGTACCGCCGGTTGGACAACCAGCTCTACCGGGTGCAGATCCACGACGGGTCGCCGGCGCGGCCGACGTTCCTGTGGTCCCGGGAGAACGGCAGCGTCGTCGCCGGGCTCACCGCGCTCACCTGGCTCGGCGACGGCACGTCGGCGGAACTCGTCCTCGACCGGGAGGGCCGCGACGAGGAGCTGTCGATCCGCCGGGCGGACACCATCGAGGTCACCAGCGCCGAGCGGGAACTCGCCGGCCACCCCGGATTCCTGGCCACCGTGACGGCGGCGCAGGGGTTGCGGCTCCAGGTCCGGTTCGCCGCCGCCGGACCCGAGTCGCTCGCCGCGCTCGGCCGGGCGCCCCTGGTCCGCCGGTGGGAGGGGCCGGCGCGCCCGGTCGACAGCGAACCGCTGGACCTGGAGGGCGGCATCGTCGTGCGCTTTCCCGGCGGTGGCGCCTACCGTACGGGGGACCATTGGCTGATCCCCGCGCGGACCGCCCGCCACGTGTACGGGACGACCCCCCTCGCCGGCACCATCACCTGGCCGACCGGAGCCGACGGATCACCGCAGGCGTGCCCGCCGGCCGGCCCGACCCGCCACGTCGCGGCGCTGGCCGTCCTCACCAGGGCCGCCGACGGGTGGACCCTCGACGCCGACTGCCGTCGGCTCTTCCCGCCCACCTCCAGCCTGGTCGCGCGGGACGTGGTCACCCTCGACCTGGCGGGTGGGGACGGCCAGGAGGCGCGACCGGGTGAGCGGCTTCCCGCACCGGTACGGGTGGTGGTGCGCAACAGCGGGCAGCCGGTGCAGGGCGCCCGGGTGCGCTTCGACGCGGGTGGCGGGGTCCTCGCCACCCCCGACGGCACGGCGGTGTCGGGGCCGGTGCCCACCGACCGGGACGGGATCGCCGCGGTCACCTGGAAGCTCGACCGGCAGGGCGCGACGGCGCAGACCCTCACGGCGGCCCTCGACCCGGACGTCGCCACCGCCGCCCCGCCCGCCGTCGTGGCGACGGGACGCCTCAGTGTGGCGTCCGAGGTCGGGTGGGCACCAGGTGGAAACTGCGGCACCCTCGACGGTGTCGCCACGGTGAAGGACGCGCTGGACCGCCTGTCCCAGCGGAAGGAACTACGCCTGCTCGGCGGCGACGGCCAACACCTCCGCCCCGAGGACAAGATCCTCCCCCAACCCGTCCGCGTCATCGTCGACAGCCCCTGCGGACCCGTCGCCAACCAACAGGTCACCGCCACCGCCACCGGCGGCGCCCTCGTCGCCCGCAAGACCGGCACCACCCCACCCGCGACCTTCCCCGGCGCCACCGACACCACCACCACCAGCGACAAGGGCGCAGCCGAATTCTGGTGGCAACCCGACCCCGCCAAGGCCACCGACACCCTGAACCTGGCCATGCCCGGCGACCCCCGCGCCCCGGTCACCGTCACCGCGCAACGCCTGCCCACCCCGCCGCCAGGTGCGACCGACGCGGGATCGATCACGTGGACGCCGCCGGCGCAGTGCCCGCCCCTCGACGGCGTCACCACCGTCAAGGAGGCACTGAACCGCCTGTCCCAGCGGAAGGAACTACGCCTGCTCGGCGGCGACGGCCAACACCTCCGCCCCGAGGACAAGATCCTCCCCCAACCCGTCCGCGTCATCGTCGACAGCCCCTGCGGACCCGTCGCCAACCAACAGGTCACCGCCACCGCCACCGGCGGCGCCCTCGTCGCCCGCAAGACCGGCACCACCCCACCCGCGACCTTCCCCGGCGCCACCGACACCGCCACCACCTCCGACCAGGGAGCAGCGGAATTCTGGTGGCAACCCGACCCCGCCAAGGCCACCGACACCCTGAACCTGGCCATGCCGGGCGACACCCGCGCCCCGGTCACCGTCACCGCGCAGAAGACCCTGCCCGGTATCGCCATCACCGGCGTGTCGTTCATCGCGGGAGCCGGAGAGACGCCGGAGGGGCTTCGGAACGGGCAGGACGTGCCAGCGGCGAAATTCGCCAAGGGCATCCACATCCAACTCGACGCCGACATCGACACCGCCACCGTCGTGGGAAACCCCGTCTGCCACATCTACTTCGACCTGCCGTTCCCCGTCCCCGGCGAGCAGCATCCATGGATCACCGTAGCCAATCTGCGATTCTGGCGGCCCCTCGAGATCACGACGGCGGCGACCATCACCACCACCACCTCCAGGGTGATCCAGTGGTCCCCCGACACGCAGCTGCGCACCTGGCTGACGAACGAGCTGCCGAGCAAGCTGAGCTCGGCCTCCGGTCCCGCCAAGCTCCCGGGAAGGCTGGTCGTCGAGGGCTGGGCGATCACCAACGCGGGTGGTCCGGTTCGACGCGTCAACAACGGCCAGCAGTACTCCCAGTGGTTCATGGTGACGAAGTGACCCGCCACGTCGTGTCCGCAGTGGCCTGGCGAGACGTGTGCGCAGACGACGACCGCCCGACAGCAGAGATCAGGAGCTTGTTCGATGAAATGGTTTGCCAGGACGGTGGCGGTACACGAAACGGGTTTCCCGGTGAGTGCCGTGGCGTGCAGCCCGGACGGGCGTTGGTTCGTCGCGGCCCACGAGGGTGGGTTCACGGACATCGTCGACGTCGGGACGGGACGGACACTCACGCGTCTCGATCGCGCGGGGACGGCGATCGCCACGGTGAACGACGTGGCGGTGAGCGGTGACGGCAGATTCGTCGCCCTGGCCGGCCGCGGTGCGGCAGAGGTGTTCGATGCGGCGTCGGGTGACCGACGCGGCCAGGTCAGGCACGACAAGGCGGTGAACGCCGTCGTCGTCAGCCGCGACGGCCGGTGGATGGCCACCGCCAGCGAGGACGAGACCGCCCGGGTCTTCGAGGTGGCGACGGGTGCCGAGCGCTTCCGGGTCACGCACAACGGCCCGGTCGCCGACGTCGCCCTCAGTCTCGACGATCGGTGGATCGCCACCGCCGGCGACGACGGCACCGTGCGGGTGCACGACGCGTCGACCGGAGCCGAGCGGCACCGCCTGACGCTTGACGACGCGGTGAACATGGTCGTCTGGAGCGAGGACGGCAGGTGGCTGGCGACCGGCGGTGACGACGCGACAGCCAGGGTCTTCGACATGGCGGACGGCCACGAGGTCAGCCGCGCCACCCACGCCGGCCCCGTCAACGCCGTCGCCTTCAGCCCCGACGGACAGTGGGTGGCCACCGCCGGCGAGGACGGCACCACCCAGGTGTTCCAGACGGCCACCGGCGCCGGGCTGTTCGGATACACCCACGGTGGACCGGCCTTCGCCGTGGCCTGGAGCAGGGACGGCAAGTGGGTGGCCACGGGCGCCGACCGGGCGGTGATGTTCGACCCCGCGACCGGCACCGAACGCTGCGAACTCGAGCAGCACAAGCCGGTACGGGAGGTGGTGTTCAGCCGGGTCGGATCACAGATCGTCGCCGCCGGTGACGGTGGACAGGTGTGCGTCTACAGCATGGAAACCGTGCGGGAGGTCTGCCACATCGGCCTGCACGAGGTCGGCACCGAAGCGGAACTGCTCAACCTCAGCCCCGACGGGCAGTGGGTGGCGACCGGTTCGTGGAGCGACGCAGCGGTCTATGAGACGTTCACCGGCAACCGGTGCCGGTTGCCCCGCGGGACGTTCTCCCCCAACGGGCGGTGGCTCACCGACGGCACGGTTGTCGTCAGTGTCGATGACGGGTCCGCACGCTGCCGATTCACCGATCTCGGTGCCGGCGTCGTGACCTACGCCTGGAGCCCGAGCAGCCAGTGGGTCGCGTTGATGACGTACATACGGACGCCGGGCGGCTACGAGTACGCGTCCATCAGCGTCCGCAGCGCCAAGGACGGGGAGGTGCGCTGGGGCTGCCCCGCCCCCTGGTACCGCCGTCTCGACTGGAGTGCCGATGACCGGTGGCTGGCGCACGGCCTGTCGGTCCACGACGGCCGCACGGGTGACGTCCGATCCCGCGCCGCCGAGGTGTTCAACGTCCGGGCGTCCGCGCTGAGCCCAAACGGCGAGCGGATGCTGGTGGGCACCGACAACGGTGCGTACCTGTTCGACGCCGGCACCGGAAACCAGGTCAGCGCGCTGCTCGAGGGCAACCCCGCCTCCCACGCCGCGTGGAGCCACGACTCGCGGTTGATCGCCATCGGAGGCTTGGTGTTCGACGCCGCCACCGGCAGCGAGCGGTACCGGGTGGAGTCGTCCGGCCCCGCGGTGTTCAGCCCCGACGGCAGATGGCTGGCAGTGGTGCACAGGGAGGTGCAGGTTGTCGAGGCCGCGACGGGTGCCCGCCGTTTCCGGCTCGGCGCGGCACCCGCGCTCGCGGTGTCGTGGAGTGCGGACGGGCGTCATCTCGCGGCCCGGTGCACCGCCAACAACCAGACGGGTTCCGGTGAGGCTACCCGGGTCTACGATCTCGACGCCGTCCAGTTCGGCTGACCGGGGATCGCCCCCGGGCCCGACACCGACCCGTCGGGAAATCCGTCATCCGTCGACGGCGGACCGGCCCGACTTGGCCAACTCCCATCGGGTGGCCAGGCGCACGTGTGCGGCCGTGACCGCGCTCTGCTCGCCCGCCGCGAGGTAGGCGGCGGACAGGGCGACGGCCGCGATGCCGCCGCCGGTCAGGTCCGCGCGCGCCAGGTCCGCCGGATCGAGGTCGGCCACCGGGGTCGCCGTGGGAAACGCGGCACGCCACAACGCCTCCCGCATGCCGGCGTCCGGGTACGGGAAGGTCACCACGGTCCTGAGCCGCCGGACGAACGCGTGGTCGATCGCGGAACGGGCGTTGCTGGTCAGGACAGCCAGTCCCCGGAAGGACTCCAGCCGGTGCAGCAGGTAGCCGACCTCCAGGTTGGCGTACCGGTCGTGGCTGTCGCGTACCTCGGTGCGCTTGCCGAAGAGCGTGTCGGCCTCGTCGAAGAGCAGGACCGCCGCGCTGTCCTCCGCGGCGGCGAAGAGCCGCCGCAGGTTCTTCTCGGTCTCGCCGACGTACTTGCTGACCACCTGGCTGAGGTCCACGGTGACCAGGTCGAGCCCGAGGTCGCCCGCGACCACCTCGGCCGCCAGGCTCTTCCCCGTCCCGCTCGGGCCGACGAAGAGCGCGGTCGTGCCCAGATCCCGGGCCGTCCGCCGCGCGAAGCCCCAGTCGTCGAAGACCAGGGTGCGGAACCTGACCGACGCGGTCAGCGCCCGCAACTGCGCGAGCTGGGTCGGCGGTAGCACCAGGTCGTCCCAGGTGGCCCGCGGCTGGCGGAGGTGGGTCAGCACGCCGAAGGACGGTCGTACCCGGGCCCGGCACGCCTGCCACAGCGGGGTGCCCCGGGCGGCGTCGGACGCCGCGGTGTCGACGTCGGCCAGGGAGAGATCGAAGACGCCGGCCGCCTCGGCCGCCGCCCCGGCGGGCGCGCCGACCCGACGCAGCGCGGCGGCGAACACGCGGCGGCGGTCGGCGACGTCCAGCCGGGCGAGGGTCAACCGGACGAGGTCGTGGTCGGGCAACACCGTCTCCTCACCGGCGAGCAGCACGACCGGCGCGCCCAGTCCCGGCAGCACGCGGGCGGCGTCCTCCCCCGCCGGGAGGCCGGCGTCGGTGAGGTCGACGGCCCAGGCGCAGCCGGTCAGCACCGTCTCGCGCGCCATCAGCCGCAGCGTCCGCCACCGCTCGGCCGCCTCCACCGGCAGGTCGACGGCGGGCACCAGCAGCAGCCGCGACCCGGCGCGCTCGGCCGCCACCGCGGCCACCACCCGTAGGTTCGCCGGTTGCGGGCCGCACAACAGCACCGACCGGCGTCGGCCCCAGGCGCCGACGAGGCGCTCGACGACGGCCTGCCACGGGCCCGGCAGCTCCGGGTGGGCCTCGACGGTGCGGGCCACCCGGGCGAGTTCGGCGTCGAGGTCACCGGCGCCGGCCAGGTGGTGCAGGATCCGTTCGTCGACCACCAGCGGGCTGCGGGTCGGCGACGAGGGGTCGGCGAGCCGCAGCAGCCCCCACGCCCGCAACGGCGCGGAGGGCACCAGGGCGCTCCAGTGCGGCTGGGGCAGCCGGGACAGCGCCGCGCCGAAGGTCAACGCCGGCCGGCCGCAGGCCGTGGTGAGTTCGTCGGCGACCGCCGAGACCAGCTCCGGACCGGCGGCCAGCAGCAGGACCGCGCGCTCGAACGGCGTCAGGCCGAACCCGACCGCCACCTGGTCCAGCGTGCCGGGTCCGGCCAGCCGCCGGCCCGCCTCGGCCAGCCTCTCCTCGGCCCGCCGGTGGTCGGCCGGGGTGGCGTCGGGGCGTACCGCCAGTCGCAGCACGTCGAGTTCGGCGACCAGGTGGTCGCGGTTGGCGTCCACCCACCCGCCGTCGGGCGCGCTCACGGGACCGGCAGGGTGATCGAGGGCGCGCGGTAGACGCCGTCGACGCGTTCCGGCAGGCTCTCGACGTCGTCCACCCGGACGCGCACCAGCCACTGTCCGTCCGGGACGTCCCGCCGGGGCACGTCCAGCCGGGCGACGGGTGCCGCGTCCGCGGCGACCGGCGGCAGCGCGACGCTCACCGTGTCCGGGGCGGATGCGGGGGCACCCGCCAGGCGCGACAACGACACCGTCGCGCGCTGCCCGGCGACCAGCGGCGGATCGACCGCGAGGGTGATCCGCTCGGCGTCGACCGTGACGTTCCGTACGACCGGCACCACCGTGACCGGTCCGGCGTTGGAGGACGCGACGACCCGGGACGGCTCGCCCGACGTGTCGGGCCGGGTCAGGTGCAGCACCCGCACGGCGTGCCGCCCGGCGGGTACGGTCCGGTCCAGCACCACCCGCAGCGCCGAGGGCGTGGCGCCGTCCGCCGGGGCGAGCCGGGCAGGCCCGATCCGGACCTGGGTGGTCGGGCCCAACAGGCGTACGCCGTGCAGGACCACGCCGCTGCCGGTGGTCACCGCGCTGCCCGGCACCTCGGGGCCGACGGTGACCAGACGCGGTGAGCCCCCGGCGGACAGGGACACGGTGCGCCGGTCCACCGGCAGCGCGGTGCGCGGCGTCGCCACCGCCTCCAGCAGGACGACGGTCGCCTGGTAGGCCACGGACAGCAGGTAGGGCGTCTGGGGGAAGACCGACCACAGCCGGGACATCTCCTCCGTGCTGAGCGGCGCGGGCGACACCTTCACCGGCTCGATCTGGTCGGCGAGGTCGGTGTCCACGAGGAAGGCCGTCTCGTCGGCGCCGTCGTAGGCGTCGACCGCTGCCCTGATGATCTCCCGGGTCAGGACCGGGGTCAGGGAGAGTGCCGTGACGGCCGTGCCGAGCAGCCGCTGTCCGTCCAGGGACGGGTCCTCCCCGTGGCAGGTGACCAGGTAGTGCAGGTTCAGCGCGGACACGGGACGGCGGTGCGGCGACCCGTCGGAACGCCGGGTGGGCAGGTTCGCGACAGCGCCGGCGGGGTTCGGCGTCACCTGGAACAGGAAGAGGTTGATGCCCTTGGGCTGGACGAGCGCGGAGCTGCCGAGTCGGTCCGGACGCAGGGTGGTGACCCTGGCCCCGCCGACCGGCCCGGGATGCGGGCGTTGCAGCGCGCGGTCGAGGACGTACCGCAGGGTCGAGGTGACGGCGGCGATCGCCAGGGCGTTGCTCATCGGTCCTCCCGGCGGCGGGCGAGATACCTGTCGAGGTCGGCGCGGGGGGTGGCGGGGGGCGTGGGCGGGATTGCTGGCGCGGACCGGATCACCTCCACCCGGTCGATGTGCACGTGGACGTCGCGGCGGGCAGCCCGGCCGTCGCCGTACGCCTGGCGGTGGCTCTCCGCGCCGTCCGGGACGCCCGCGACCCCCGGCCCGGCGGTGCCGGCCCCCGCGTCGGGGGGCGGCGCGGGAGCGGCGGAAGTGACCCGGCGGCGGTCCACCACGACCTGCACCCGGCCCGGCGGGGGCGGCGTCGTCCCGGGCTGGTGGGCGGCCCGGACGTCGACGCGTTCGCCGGCGGCGACGACGCCCTGCTCGCGCAGTGCCGGCACGACGTGGTCACGGACGAGGTCGAGCAGGTCCGGGACGGTGTCGTCCCGCGCCGCGCCCGCGGTCGGGGTGCCGTTGGTCGCCGACGGGTCGCGGCGCGCCGGCGGTCGACCCGGACCGACCGGTGCGGCGTCGTCCCTCCCGCCGGGGCCGGCCGGTCCCGGGGAGGTGCGCCGGCCAGGCCGGAAGGTGGCGCCGGCCTCCGGTGTGTCACCGGGCACCAGGGCGGGACCGGCCGGTGCGGCCGGTGCGGCGGGGACCGGCCGACCGGTGCCGGCGGGCGGCGTGGCCGCCGGGCGCACGACCACCGGGGTCGCCGCGTCCCCCGGCGACCCCCGCCGGGGCGGACCGCCCGGCGACCCGCCGGCGGGAAGCGGCGGCTCGGGAACCGGGGCGAGCGGGGTGCCGACCGCGCGGACGGTGCCCGCCTGCGGACGGTGGTCGTCACGCTCGTCCGTGGCGTCGGCGGCGATGCCGGTCGCGTTCCCGGCAGGGGTCGGGTCTGCCGGGGGGCCGGACGGTCCGTCCGCCGCGACCCGCGGTGCCGGTGACCGGGGTGCCGGTCGTCGGGGGCCGGGCCGGGCCGGTGGCGGCGCCACGGCCGCCGCCTCCTCGCCCACCACCGCCGGGGCCGGCGCGGCGGGCGGCGGCAACCCGGGCCGTTCGGCGGCCTGCCCCGCCGCCGGGTCGGCCGGAGCCGGCACCGCGTCGGCCGTGCTGCGCGAATCGACCGCCGGGTACGGGGTCACGGGGTCCGGCCGGTCGACCGGAGATGGCGGTGGCGTCACCCGCGGGACGTGCTCCCCGGCGGGCGCGGGCCGGGCGGGGCCGGCCGGTCCGGGGCCGGCCGTCGAGGTCTCCGCCACGGCCGGCGACAGCCAGTCGACCCCGGTGGCGGTGTCGGGGCCTTCGAACCGGGACCGGCGGCGCAGCGACACCCGTGGTTCGTGGCCCCGGGCCCGGGCGGCCATCCGGTCGAAGAACCCGCTCATCGCGCCGCGCGCTCCAGGTAGGCCCCGCGCCGGGCCGGGGAGAGGGCCAGCACGGTGGCCTCGTCCCAGCCGAAGGCGCGGGCGAGGGTGGCCACCTCGTCCAGCAGCGCGGGCGCGGCGGCGTCGACCTGGTCCCACAGCAGCGCGTCCGGATCGAGTGCGACCCGGACGTCGTCCCCGCACGATGGGCATGTCATGCGCAGCGCGAGCGCCGCGAAGCCGGCCAGCCGGTCGGCGGCGGCGTCGACGGCCTCCCGCTGCGCGGGCGACAGCTCGGTCGGCACGGCGGAGGTGCCGTCGGCGCGCCGGACGCACCGGGAGAACAGCAGGGCGCGGCCGTCGGCGCCGGTGGCGGCGGCGAGCAGGTCGCGGATGGTCAGGGGGTGCACGGTGAGGTCGTCCACCCGGTCGGGGTGGACGACGCCGACGAGTGCCCGAGGGTCCGTCTCGGCCGGATCCGGGAGGTGGAGCTCGGCCTCCAGCCGCGCCCCACAGGACGTGCAGGGAAACACGACGTCCACGTCCCGACCGAAGGCCGCCGCGTGGGCGGCCAGCGCCAGGGCGGCGCACTGCCCGATGCTGAGATCCAGCGCGGCGTCCAGGTCCGGGGCGAGCCCGGCCCGGTGGACGAGTACGGCGGCACGCGCGGCGGCCGGGACGGCGACCGCCTCCTCCCACGCGGTCAGCAGGACCGCCGGCTCGGCGAGGACCCGCACCACACCTCCCTCGCCCGACAGGGTCGGCAGCCCGCGGGGCCCGTCACGACACGGCGAGGGTCGGCTCGACGGGTTCGCTGACGGCCTGGTCACGTTCCCAGCCCTCGTTCTCCAGCCGGATCGTCTGAATGGCCACCGCGTTGGCGTTGGCGTCCAGGTCGGGCAGGGCCTGGAACTCCGAGACCCAGCAGCGGTACACCTTGTAGGCGATCGCCAGCTGTCCGGCCTCGTTGTAGACCTCGATGATCATGTCGCGGCGGAAGTCCTTGAGGGACGTCTCGGAGCCCGGCCCGGAGCCCCAGTTCCAGACCTTGTTCGCCCACTGCTCGAAGTCGGTGTCGTGCGTGACGCCCCGCTCGAGCACGATCGCCTCGTACTCGGTGCGGCCGGGCGACTTGCGGCTGCTGCTGGGGTCGCCCCCGTGGCGGTGGCGCACGACCTCCGTCGTGCGTTTGAGGGCGCCCACCTTGCTCACCCCGGCCACATACCGCCCCTCCCAGCGCACCCGGAACTTGAAGTTCTTGTACGGGTCGAAGCGGGTGGGGTTGACCGTGAACTCGGCCATCTTCTCCTCCTAGGCCGCCGCGTCCGACGTCTTCTGCTGAAGACCGATGATCACGAACTCCGCCGGCTTCACCGGCGCGAACCCGACCAGGATGTTGACCATCCCGCGGTCGATGTCGTACTGCGTGGTGGTTTCCGCGTCGCACTTGACGAAATACGCGTCCCGCGGGCTGCCGCCCTGGAACGCGCCCTGCCGGAACAGGTCCTGCATGAAGGCGCCGACGGACATCCGGATCTGCCCCCACAACGGCGCGTCGTTCGGCTCGAACACGACCCACTGCGTGCCCCGGTACAGGCTGGCTTTCAGGAACAGCGCCAGCCGTCGCACCGGCAGGTAGCGGTACTCGTCGGCCAGGGCGTCCGCGCCGCGCATAGTCCGCGCCCCCCACACCACCGTGCCGACGTCCCGGAAGCTCCGCAGGCAGTTGACCCCGAGCGGGTTGAGCCGGCCGTTCTCCCCGTCGGTCAGCGGCACGGCCAGCCCGCTCGCCGCCAGGCTGGCGTCGATGCCCGCCGGCGCCTTCCACACGCCCCGGGTGGCGTCGGTGCGGGCCATCACCCCGGCGACCGCACCGCACGCGGCGAACTCCGCGACCGTGCCGCCCCGGGCCGGATCGGGCTGCCGCAGCCGCGGGAAGTACAGCGCGGCGTTGCGGTTCTGCACGCCCTGCGGGAGCGCGGCGGACGCCCAGTCGGCCACCGTGTCGACGGTCCTGTCCGCGGGCGGGTCCACCAGCAGCACCGCGTCCCGTTCGACGCAGAACGCGAGCGCGTCGGCCCAGACCCGAGGGGGCAGCGACCCGGCCGGCGTCGGAGGTGGCAGACACAGCAGGTTGAACAGGTCCGCCGCCCGCAACGCGTAAATGCCCGACCCGGCGTCGTCCGGGCCGGGGAGGTAGTCGTCCGCCGTCAGGGTCCCGCTGTCCGCACCCTGGTCGGCCGCCTCCACCTCGTACGTGCCGGGCGCCGGTCGATCCGCCGGCAGCGGCGTGCCCGCCCGCATCAACCGGGACCCCTCGAGGACCAGGCCGACCTGACGCGGGCCGTCGGTCGTCGTCACGTTGAGGAAGCGCTCCACGGCCCGTTCGGCGCCCGCCCGTACCTCCCGGATCGTCAGGTGGAACAGGTCGCCGGGCTCGACCCCCTGGCCGGCGGCCACGTCCTGGGCGTCGGCCGGGTCCGGATGCGTGATCTCGACCGTCAGGTCGTTGCCCCACGCACCGGGCCCGTACGCCGCCAGCACCAGGGTGTCGGCCCGGACGAGCGCCGGTCGGGCGCCGCCGGCGAGGCGCACCACCAGGGCGTTGCCGCCGCCGTTGCGGAAGAAGTCGCGAACCGCGTACCCCAGGCCGCGATGGCGCCGGATGCCGCCGAACGTCCGCTCGAACTCGGACCAGCTCTGCACCAGCACCGGCTCGTCGACCGGCCCCCGGTCGGCGCTGCCGACGAAGGCGGTGATCGCCGTCGCGACCCCGGTGATGGTGCGGCTGCCGCCGGGCAGCTCGACCAGGTGCACCCCGGGGTACGGCATGGCCGGCAACAGCATGGCCCGCTCCTTCGCCTCGACGAACGCTGTCGCCCGACACGCTGCCCGGACACCGTCACCACGTCGTCAACGGCTCGTCAGGGACCGGGCCGGGGGCCGGCGACCGCCACGGTGACCGCGCGGTGACGCCCGGGTGATGGGGACACGCCACGGTGGTCGTGCGAGGTCGGATCGAGTCGAGGGGTTCCCGGATGGTCAAGGTGGCGGTGTCGACGTCGGTGCAGGTCCGTGGCGGGCCCGCGGTGTCCGTCGCGACGACGGTGGACCCGGCGTCGTACGCCTTCGCCACGGTGGACCTGGAGCCCGGCGACAGCCAGGAGGTCGCACTGCTGCCGGCGGGCGGGACACCCCTGCTGCTGGCCGTCCGGGCCGTCGACGGGGCCGGCAAGAGCGCCGTCGTCGAGGTCACGCCCAAGAGCGGCGAAGCCAGCGGGGACAAGCTCTCCGTCTCCGGTCACCTGCTGGTCGCCAACGCCACTGCCCTCGACGCCCTGGTCGACGGGGGACCCCGCACGCTCGCGTTGGCCAACCGGGGAGAGCGGAGCGTGCTGGTCGAGATGCTGGCCTGCCTCGACCAGCCGTCGACCTGAGCCCCGGCCCACCCCGACACCGTCCATCGGATGGCATCCGGCGCCCGCTCCGCGTACGACGAGGCGGTCCTCGCCGACGACCCCGTCGTCTACGTCGGCGTCGACGGCGTTTCGGGCACCGACCTCGCCGGCCGGGGCCACACGCTCCGCTACGCCAGCGGCGCCCTCCCCAACGGCACCGCGGCCGTGTGCGAGTACGCCACCGTGCCGGCCCGGACCGAGGCGGCCGACCGCACCGGGGATGCCTGACGGATGCGCACGCACGACGGCCCCGACCGTACCGAGGCACCGACGGTGCGGCACCGTCCCGTCCCGCCGGCCGTGACACCCGACCCGGGCCTGGAGTCGGAGGCCGACCGGTTCGCCGACCGGCGCTCCACCGGCGCCGCCGGCCCGGTCCGCCCGATGCGGCACCTCGACGGGCCGGCGGTCCCGCTCGGTTCCACCGGCGCCGCGCTGGACGCCGCGACGCGGGCGACGATGGAACCCCGGCTGGGCTGGGACCTGGGCCAGGTCCGGGTGCACGCCGGGCGGGAGGCGGCCGCGTCGGCGGCGGCGCTGGGCGCCGCGGCGTACACCGCAGGTCGGCACGTCGTCCTCGGCGACGGGGCGCCGCCCGGGTCGGACGCCGGGCGGCGCCTCCTCGCGCACGAATTGGCGCACGTGGCGCAGCAGGCCCGGGGCGACGGCCGGGGCCGGCTCCACCTCAAGCCCGAGACGCCGCAACCGGCCGGTCGACACACCGCGCGTCCGTTCCGGCTCCGGGTGACCCGGGTCATGTCGCCGCCGGAACTGCTCCGCGAGTTCGTCCGGCAGTACTACGGCACCAGCAACGAGCAGGAGGTCGACCGGCGCCTTCCGCTGTGGCACTTCGACACCGCCGGTGGGCGGGCGGCGACCGCCGAGGACGTCCGCCGTGGCGTCATCGTGCTCTCCGTGGTCGACGTGACGCAGGCGGCGATGGAACAGCTCTCCGAGGCCGAACGGGCCGAGGTCGACACGGAGACGGACGTGCGGTTCTGGCGGGAGAACGAGATCGCGCCCGGCACGAAGCTCGGCACCGGCCCGGGCGACGCCGTCCTGCGCCGGCGGTGGCTGGGGGTGCGGGCCGACGTCGTACGGGAGCGCGAGCAGCGCCGCCAGATCGCCGAGCTGCCCGAGGACGTCCGGCAGATCCTCCTCTCCGGCGACCGGCCGCTGGCCCCGGAGGACTACGCCACGGTCCTCGCGCTGGCGCACAAGCTGAGCGGCCTGACGACGGCGCAACGGGCGGACTACCGGAGCACGGCCGCCGCGGCGACGACCTGGGCGGAACTCGACGCCTCCATCGAGCGGTACCTGCTCGACCAGCAGGTCCGCGAGACCGAGACGGCGCGGACCGAGGCCGCCGAGGCCACCCTCTTCGGGTGCGAGGACCTGTACCGGCTCCGGGAACGCCGCAACGACCAGCGCAGGAGGGTCATCCAGGCGTCGGCCGGCGCCGCGCACCAGAGCGGGCCGATCGCCGAACTGGACAGGCTCAACGTGGAGTTCGACGCCGCCCTGGCCCGGCACGGCTTCGCCGACGAGGCGGAGTTCGCCGCCGCCGTGGAGACCTACCGGGTGCGGTTCCGGGCGGAGGCGGTCGCCATCGCGCTGGACGTGCTGGCCCGGTACGACCATCAGCTCCACGAGGAACGCCGGAAGCTGCGGAGCACCGGCTACGTCCAGACGATGGTCGCCGGCATCGCCAGGACGACGGCGCACACCGACTACCGCGCCGCGGCCGCCAAGGAGTCGCTGGCCCGGACGACCCGGGCCGGTGCGGAGTCCGCCGCCGAACGGAACCGGGCCCGGCCGGAGGCGGAGCGGTACGAGGCGGAGGCCCGGACGCTGCGGGCGTCGGCCAGCACGGCGGTGGTCGCCGGCTCCGGCGGGGACCCGCTCGTCGACCCCGAGAAGCTGGGCCGGGGCACCGACCGGGAGAGGCTCGCGGGGCTCGACGCCCCCGCCGCGCAGCAGTACCTGCTCGACGTCGTCGAGGAACGGCTGGCCGACACGGCGAAGGCCCGCGGAGAGTTCACCGCCGACCCCGAGCGGATCTTCAGCCTGCCCGATCTGGTCGAGGCCACGAAGAAGAGCCAGGGGATCGGCGACGGCACGATCCATGCCTGGATCGTCCGGGACACCGTCGCGGCGACGCAGTCGGCGCACCTGTTCTCCACGGTCGTCCTCGGCGTCATCGCCCTCGTGCTCGCCGCCCTCGTGCCCGGCGGCGGGTGGGTCGCCGCGGCAGCGCTGATCGGGGGCACCACGCTCAGTGCGTACCAGGCCCTGGAGGCGGTCCGGGAGTACCAGCGGCAGGCCGTCGAGTACCGGCTGTCGTTCATCCAGGAGGAACCGTCGCTGGTCTGGGTCGGCATCGCGGTCGCCTCCGCGGCCTTCGAGTTGGGCGTGACGACGGCCACGCTGCTCAGGATGTCGGCGAAGGGCCTCTCGTCGCTCGAAGCGCCGCTGCGCGAGTTCGCCGCCGCGTCCGACACGGAGTCGGCCGCCGCCCGGCTCAGGACGCTCACCGCGAAGATCGAGGCGGCCGAGGGGTTGAACCGGGAACTCAAGGACGCGCTCAAGGCGCGCGCGGCGGCGGAACTCGGCTTCCGCAGGGCGGTCGGCGAGGCCGCCGGCCGGTTGCTGGGCTCCGGCGGCCTCGCCGACCCGTGGCCGCTGGTCAAGGTCATGTACTACGCCGCGCGCAGAGGCGTACAGACGGTCGCCGACCTGCGCCGGGACGCCCGGATGCTCGAACTCATGGGCGACGTGACGAAGGTGACCCGCGCCGGCCGCGCCGAGATCACCGCCGCGTTCCGCCGGGTGCGGCGGATCATCAGCACAGGTGAGCGGCGCCGGATGGACGAGGCGACGATCCTGCGGTACGTCGACCGGCTCGCCGCCGAGCGGCCCGACGAGGAGGCGTTCGCGGCGCTGCTGAAGGACATGAGGGCGTGGCGACCACCCACCCAGGAGCAGGTCCTGGCCGAGACCAGCCTCACGGCCGCCAGCGGGCAGCTCGCCTCGCTGCGGCGGACGAGAGCAGAACTGGAGGCCGAGCGGGCTGCCCTGCGCCAGGAGGCGGCGGGCAGCCGGGACACGGCGCGGATCCGCGAGATCGACCAGGAACTCGCGGAGTACGACGGCCTCGACCTGCGGACCGGCCGGCCGACCGGCGAGGGCCTGATCCGGCGGGCCGAGGAGGCGCTCGGCAAGGCCGAGCGCCTGGCCGAACAGGCGCGGCTGGACCCGACCACCCGCATGCGGCAGGTCTTCGGCGCGTCGAGGGAACGCGCCGACATCCTGGCGAAGGTGAAGACCGACCAGGTCGGCCCCCTGCGGACGCCGCCCCAGGGACTCGAGGTGGACCACGTCGTCTCGCTGAACCGGATGTCCCAGATGACGGGCTTCGACAAGCTCAGGGCCACCGAACGCGCCGCCCTGGCCGTACGCAGGGACAACCTCGTCGTCATGGACGCGTCCGCGAACAGCTCCAAGGGTGAGCGTAGCTGGGCGGCGTGGCGGCAGTCGTCGACCTTCTACGGCCCCGACGTCGTCGCCACCTGGACGGCCCGGGACGCGACGTTGACCAGGACGATCCAGAATTGGATCGAGGCGACCGTCCGCGGGCGCTGAGGAGCCGGCCGGCCCGCCGACCGGGATTCGGTGGACCCCGGCCACGCCGGGCGGCTCGTTCGGCGGCGCGCCGGGCCCGGCCGTTTGCCGCGCCGGCACCCGGGTAGACGCTGCTACCCGTCGGAGAGGGAGGCCCGGAAGGTGGACAACAGCGAGTTCATCGACTCGGTGGCGAAACGCCTGCGCACGTCGCCCGAGCAGGCCACCGCCATCACGCGCGCCACGCTCACGACCCTGGCGGAGCGGATCGACGGGGGCGAGGCGCGCGACCTCTCCGCCCGGCTACCCGACGAGTTGCGGGCCTACGCGTTCGCGCCCAGGGACAAGGCACAGCGCTTCGGGGTCGACGCGTTCGTCCAGCAGGTCAGCGGACGGGCCGACGTCGACGGGACGACCGCGAAGGCCGGCATGCGGGCGGTGTTCGACACCCTCCGCGAGGCCATCCCGCCCGGCGACTACGACGACGTCATCACCCATCTCCCCGCCGAGTTCTGGGAACTCACCGACTCGGCGGGGAGATACGACGGCGGGCGCGGCCGTTAGCGGCGAACCGGGTCGACCACGAGCGCGGCGAACCGGCCCACGGCCCCCGTCAACCGGTCAGCTTGGCCGTCAGCTCACGGACCACGTCGACGAGCAGGTCGATGTCGCCCTCGGTGGTGCGCCAGTTGACGATCGCCGGCCGCAGCGCCACCCGCCCGTCGTACAGGGTGGTGCCGGCGTAGACCCGGCCGTCCGCCAGCAGCGCGGCGCCCAGCCGCCGGTTGAGGTCGTCGAGAGCCTCCCCGGGCATGCCGGGCGGGTTCGCGCGGAAGCAGACGATGTTCAGCGGCACGTCGGCGAGCCGCTCCAGCTCCGGCGCCTCGTCGACCAGCCCGGCCAACCGCTGCGCCAGGTCGAGGTGCCGCTCGACCATCGCCCGGTGCCCGTCCCGGCCGTACGCGGCCAGGGTCGCCCAGATCGGCAGCGACCGGGCCCGGCGCGACGACTCCGGCCCGAGCAGTGCGTAGTCCGGCCCGCCGGACGGTGACGGCAGCGCGCTGCCCTCCCCCGGCAGGTACGCCGCGCCTGGCATGCCGAACGCCGCCGGCAGCCGCGCCGGGTCCTTCAGGAAGGCGAACCCGCTCTCGTAGGGCACGTTGAGCCACTTGTGGCCGTCGCCGGCGATCGAGTCGGCCCGCTCGATCCCCTCCGCCAGGTGACGGGTGCGCGGGGACAGGGCGGCGAAGATGCCGAACGCGCCGTCGACGTGCAGCCACGCGCCGTGCCGCTCGGCGATGTCGGCCAGTTCCGCCACCGGGTCGAAGTCACCGGCGTTCACCTCGCCCGCGCTGGCGATCAGCACCGCCGGGGCGTCGATCTCGGCGAGCCGGCGCTCCAGCGCGGCGAGGTCGACCCGGCCCACGCCGTCGCGGGCGAGGACCTCGACCGAGTCCCGCCCGTGCCCGAGCAGTTGCAGGGCCTTGCGGTCGCTGGCGTGCACGTACCCGCCGGAAAGCACCGGCATCCGTGGCAGCCCGGCCAGCCCCCGCGCCGCCACGTCCACCCCGTGCCGTTCGGCCCACCAGTGGGTGGCGGCGGCGAGCCCGGTGACGTTGGCGAAGGTGGCGCTGGCGACCAGCGCACCGCCGAACCGCTCCGGCAGGCCGAACAGCCCCCGCAGCCAGGTCAGCGCGATCGTCTCCGTCTCGGCGGCGAGCGGGGACGAGGCGCGGAACGCGGCGTTCTGGTCCAGCAGCGCGGCGGTCCAGTCGCCGGCCAGCGCCGCCGGGGTCACCCCCGCCGATGATCGAACTGCGTAACGCGCAGACCCCACGGTGATAACCGTGGAGATGACACGTCGATTTTGGACAGACATCGATAGTGCCGAGCTGTATGTTGGCTGGGCGTCCGTGGTGATCAAGGGGCGCATTTCGCGGTTACTGCAAAGGAGTTTGGGTTGTGCTCGCGGCTGCCGATGTTCCGCATCAACTCGTACTTGTGGCGGTTACGGGAGGTACGCCATTGGCGGCGGTGGTGCAGTATGTCGAGCTGCCGAGTGGCCGCTGAATGCTGACCGGCCGTCGTTACCTGCTTGCGTTCACCGATGAGCAGGTCGCCTACGCCGAGCAGGTGGGGGCGGTGTGTCGGGCGGTGTGGAACACCGCGTTGGAGCAGCGCCGTGAGTACCGTCGACGTGGCGGGTTCGTCGGCTACGTCGAGCAGGCTCGGCAGATGGCCGAAGCGAAGAAGGACCCGCACTGCGCGTGGTTGGCCGATGCCCCGTCGCACACGTTGCAGCAGACGTTGCGGGACCTGGACCGGGCCTGTAAGACGCATGGCACGTGGAAGGTGCGGTGGCGGTCGAAGTCGCGTACGGCACCGTCGTTCCGGTTTCCCGACCCCAAGCACATTGCAGTGCGGCGGCTCAATCGGCGGTGGGGTGAGTTACGGCTGCCGAAGTTCGGTGCGGTGCGGTTCCGCTGGACCCGCCCGCTCGGCGGCACGATCCGCAACGCCACGGTTAGCCGGTCCGGTGGTCGTTGGCACATCTCGTTCTGCGTCGAGGACGGCGTGAGTGAGGCGGCGCCGAACGGCAAGCCGCCGGTCGGAGTCGATCGGGGTGTGGCCGTGGCGGTCGCCACCTCCGACGGCGACATGTGGGACCAGGAGTTCGTCACGCCCGGCGAGGCGGTCAGGATCAAGCGGTTGCAGCAGCAGTTGTCGCGGTCGCTGCGCGTTCATGGCCGTAACCGTCGGTCGGGCCGCCGTGACGCGGCGCGTGCGCAACTCGCCCGCCTCCACGCCCGCATCCGCGACCGGCGCGCCGACTTCGCCGCGCGGACCGCTGTGCGGCTCGTCCGCCGTCACGGCACGGTCGTCGTGGAGGACCTGCGTATCAGGAACATGACCGCCAGCGCCAGGGGCACCAGCGAGCAACCCGGCCGTAATGTTCGGCAGAAGGCTGGCCTGAACCGGGCCATCCTCGCCAAAGGCTGGGGCAAGTTCCTGCTCGCTCTAGAGCACACCAGCCGCTATCACGGCGCGATCGTCGTCAAGGTCAACCCCGCGTACACGTCGCAAACCTGCAACGCCTGCAGGCACATCGCCCGGGAGTCCCGCGAAAGCCAAGCGGTCTTCCGGTGCGTCGCCTGCGGGCACCAGGACAACGCCGACGTGAACGCGGCCAAGAACATCCTCGCCGCCGGGCTGGCGGTGACAGGGCGTGGAGACCTCGCCGTCGGGCGGTCCGTGAAACGCCAACCACCCGAACGGCTCGCGGCGTGAACGCGCCTCAGCCACGGGAGTCCCCGGCTTCAGCCGTGGGTAGGAGGCCAAGAAGTGGAAGAACCGTGGCCTGGCCGAGTGCGTGGCGGCGGCTGTAGCCACGTGCAGCAGCCGGCGCACCGCGGCGCGCCCTCGCCCCGATCCGGCAACCAACCGTCGCCGGCCGGCTGCCACAGCTCGCGTAGCAGCGGCTCCGTGCCCGGGTCGTGCACCAACGATCCGGCAGGGACGCCAGGTAGGGCGCGGCGGCCTCGTGCACCTGGCGCAGCACGCCGTCGGCGTCTCCGTCGCGCAGCAGGTCGGCCACGGTGGTGCCTCCTCACCGGTGGTCGCCCCGGGGCCGGTCGGCGCGCCAGCACGGGCACCGAATGCTGTGGCGGGGCGATCGGCGGCCCACCGGCGAGTGCCCGTGGGACGCTCAGACGGCGACCGCCGCCGAGACCTTCCACTCGTCGTCCACCTCGACCAGGGTCAACACCACCCGGTTCTGGTCCACCTTCTCCCCCGCGGTGTTGACGTTGCGCCGGTACTGGTTCAGGTAGACCAGCAGCTCGACCCGGTGCGCGCTGGCGGTCACCACCCCCGTCGAGGAGACCTCCGCCAGGACAACCGCCTGCTGCTGCACGGCTGTCTGCTTGAGCGCGGCCGTGGTCTGCGCGTACTCGTCGGCGAAGGGACCGGTGACGAAGGTCCGCCCGTTCGCCACGCTGTCGTCGAAAGTGCGGTGATCGTAGGAGAAAATGGCCTTGGCGGCCGCCGGAGCGGTGGCCAGCGCCTGGCGGACCGCGGCGTCGGTCCGCGCGGCGCCGCGCTCGCCGTGCCAGGCGAGGCCGGCGAGGCCCGCCGTCAGCAGGATCGCCACGATCAGCGCCGGGACCGGCCGGGGACGGCGCGGGCGCGGGCGCGCGAGACGGGGTCGCCACCGAAGACGGTCGAGGGTACGCATGGGTCCTCCTTTTTTGTCGGCTCGGGCCGGGGCGTCAACCGACGAACTGCAGGCGGGACACGAGCCACGCGCCCGAGTCCTCGTCCCGCACCATGTCCATCTGGATCCGGTAGTGCGAGGGCCGCCCCTCGGGCGCCTTCACGTTCTTCACCGTGGCGTCCACCGCCACCAGGACGACGGCCCGGCGTCGGTCCCCGGAGACGAGCGCGGCCCGTAGCGCGGACCCGTGCGATTCGACCTTGTTCTCCACGACGGCGGCGCGCACCTGTGACTGGCCACGGGTGAACTCCTCCTTGAAGTCGCCGGTCGCTCCGGCGGAGATCCGTTGCAGGTCCCGGTCGACGCTGGCGGCGCTGACCGACACGAAGTCGACGCTGGCCTGCTTGGCCGCGGCTACCGCCCCCTGCCGGGCCTTCTCCAGCTCCTGGTGGCCGTACCAGCGATGGGCGTAGACGCCGGCCAGGGCGAGCGTGCCGGCGAGCAGCGCCACGAGCAGACCGGTCAGGGATCGGCGGGCTGGCGGCGCGGCCGAGCCGTCCCGGGTCCCGTGCCGGCCTGCCCCCTTCCATCCGGTTGTGGGGCGTTCGCCCGCCGGGTCGTCGCCGTTGGTGGGGTCGTCGTCGCTCGCCCCAACGGCGTCGTCGGGATTCAGCAGGTCCTCCGCCTGCGCCGGATCGCCGACCACCGTCAGGTCACCGGTCGCCGTCGGATCCTCGACCGGCTCCCGGTCGAGCCGCTCCAGCACCTCCTCGATCGGCGTCGGCACGGCCCGGACGACGAGCCGGCGCTGGGCGGGCCGGTCGGGGGCGCCCGATCGGGCACCCTTGATCACTCTCAGGGTGCGGTCCCTACGTGTCTGCACGGTCACCTTCCTCCGTCCGCCGGTCACCGGGTCACCCCGGCGAGCAGCAACTGCTTCCACGACTGGTCTCCCGCCGTCCGGTACTGGCCGCCGGTGCCGCCGAACTGCAGCGGCCGGCCGTCGGCGCCGAGCACCAGGCCGGTCGCCGGGTCGTAGCCGGCGGAGTCGGGGGCGGGCGCCGGGGCGGGCTCGGCGCCGGAGGGCCGGGGCGCGTTGGCGGACCCACGGACCCCCGCGCCGGCCGCCCGGTCCTGCGGGCTGCACTGCCGCCCGCCGCCCCGGTACACGCAGGACGGCGGGTCGTTGACGTTCACGGCCAGGCCGAGGTGGGCGGTGCCGTCGCCGGGTGTGACCGTGAAGCCGCCCGCGACGGCGATCGGATAGACCACCAGTAGCTGCTCGATGCCGGCGAGCCGCCGGACGGCGATGCCGTTGACGGTGACCAGATTGCCGAGCAGGGTGCCCACGGCGGGTTCCAGCCCGCGCAGCAGCGCCTCCAGCTCCTCGCCGGCGGGCGGCCCGTTGGCGAGCAGGCGGCGCAGGTCGGGGTCGGCGGACCGGACGGCGTCGGCGAGCTGGGCGAGCCCTGCCGCCCACCGCCGCAGCGCCTCGGCCGACCGGGCCTGCGTGGCGAGGACGGTACGGCCGTCCTCGAGCAGCCGAAGTGTCTGGGGCAGGGCGGCCGTGGCGTCGGCGAGCAGCGCGTCGCCGGCGTCGAGGATGCGCGCCAACGCGCGCTCGTTGCCCTCGAACGCGGCGCCCAGTTCGGTGATCAGGACGGTCAGGTCCTCGGGCCCGACCGACCGGACCAGGGCGTCCAGGTTGGTCAGCAGCACCTCGGGTGCCAGCGGGACGCCGGTGCGATGGGTGGGGATCACCGAGCCGTCGCGCAGGTACGGGCCGGTGTCGCGGTCCGGGCGCAGGTCGACGTACTGCTCACCGACGGCGGAGCGCTGGGCGACGACGGCTCGCAGGTCCTCGGGCACCCGCACGCCCCGCTCGATGCGCAGGTCCGCCCGGACGCCGTCACCGTGCAGGGCGACCGCGGTGACCCGGCCGACGGGCACCCCGCGGTAGGTGACCGGGGCGTTGGTGAAGATGCCGCCGGCGCGGGCGAGGTCGAGGTGGACGACGTACCCGCTACCGAGCAGCCGGTCGCCGAGGCCGACGTAGCGCACGCCGACGTAGGCGATGCCGAGCAGGCTGACCACCACGAACGCGAGGACCTTGAGTGTCGTGCCACGTCCGATCACGGCAGCAGTCCCCCTCCGAGCACGTCCGGCAGGTCACCGATCTGGCCGGTGATCGCCCCGGTCATCGGCAGCACGCACTGCGCGGTCAGGACCGTGCCGGCGGGCAGTTCGGTCCCGGCGGGGAAGGCGGTGCCGGGCGGTACCAGCCCCTTCGGCAGGATCAGCCCGCCGACGGGCACCCGCGAGCCGGGCCTGAGCAGGACGCAGCCCTCCGGCAGCAGACAGTCCTTCGGCGGCGTCCAGGTCGCCGGGAAGTTCTTCGGGTCGGGCAGGCATTTCGTCAGCGGGAGTTCGGGCAGCGGATTCGCGCCTGGCTGCGCTCCGGGCGTCGCCGGTCCACCGGCCGAGGGTGGCCGCGGGGCGGCGGGGCCGGTCGGCGGGGCCGCCGGGCCGCCCGGCGCGGGCGCGGCGGCGAGCAGGTTGGCCAGGATGCTCGCCACGTCCAGGTCGGCGGTGACGGAGAGGTTGACGAAGTCCCCGACGATCGCGCCGGTGACGTTGGGCGGGAACGGGTAGGACAGCATGAAGTCCAGGGACTTCGGCAGGTCGTCACCGGCGCGGACCAGCTGCTCCAGGATCGGTTGCAGCGCCCGTACGCTGGCCAGCGTGTCGTCGTGGCTGCGCTCGACGACGCGGGTGCCGACCCGCCCGAGTTCGCCGAGGGCGGTCAGCGCCTTGGTCAGCTGGGCGCGTTGCCGGTTGAGGACGGTCAGGCTGGGAGCGAGCGACTCGACGGCGTCGCCGACCACCTGTCGCTGTCGGGCCAACCGCCCGGTCAGCCGGTCGAGCGCCTCGACTGCCCGGACGATGTCGGTCTTCTGCCGTTCCAGCCCGCCGATGAAGGTGTCGAGCCGGCGCAGTGAGTCGCGGACGGCCGGTTCGCGGCCTTCGAGCGCCTTCGCCAACTCCTGGTTGATGGTGCGCAGCTGGGCCAGTCCGCCGCCGTTGAGCAGCAACCCGAGGGCGGCCAGCACCTCTTCGACCTCGGCGCCGCGCGCGGTGCGTGCCAGCGGGATGACGTCGCCGTCGGCGAGCCGGCCGCGGGCCGGTTCGGTGGACGGCGTCGCGACGGTCACGTACTTCTCGCCCAGCAGGCTGCTCTGCCGGACGGCGGCGGTGGCGTTGGCGGGCAGCCTGACCTCGCGGTCGATGCGGAGGGTCACCTGGGCGGTCCACCCGGCCAGCGAGATCCTCTCGACCCTGCCGACGGTGACGTCGTCGACCTTGACGGCGGCCTGCGGCACCAGGTCGAGCACGTCGGTGAACTCGGCCGTCACCCGGTAGCCGGTCCCGTCGGGGGCCCCGCCGGGCAGCGGCAGGTCGGTCACCTCGGGCAGGCCGCACCCGGCGGGCAGCAGCACCGCGACGACGGCGGCGGCCAGGGCGCGGCGCAGCGGGGCGCTCACGCCGGCCCCCGCAGGATCCCGCCGAGGGTCAGGTCGGGGGCGAGGTCGGGGCCGCCCGGCGCCGGGTGGGTGACCGGTGCGCCGGGTGCCGGGGAGGGCGGGCCACCCGGTGGGACCGGGCCGGCCACCGGGGCGCCGGGCGGCAGCTTGAGCAGCTTGCGTAGCTGGTCGGTCATCGGCAGCTTGCGCGCGTGCAGGGTCTGGGCGAGGGCGTGGCACTTCGCAGGCACCTTCGCCGCCGGCAACTGGTCCACCAGCAGCGAGCAGACGAAGCCGGCGGGGCCGTACGGGCCGGTCGCGTTGGCGCGGGTGTCGAGGGTGCCCGAGCGGGAGTTGTACGCGAGCGCGAGGTTGTTCAGCGCGAGCGGCGCGACGTCGAGGATCTGGATGACCGCCTGCTGCTGGCGAACGAGCACGCGGGTGATGTCGGCCAGCGCGGCCACGTCGGCGGTGAGCACCGTGCGGTTCTGCCGGACGAAGGTGGTGACGTCGGCCAGCGCGACGGAGAGGTTACGCAGGGCGGCGGTGAGTTCGTCGCGGTCCCCGGCGAGCTGCTGCGCCACGTCGGCCAGTTGCTGGTTGAAGGCGCGCACCTGCTGGTCGCTGCGGGCCAGGGTGGTGGTGAACCGTTGTAGGTTGACCACCGAGCCGAACAGGTCCTGCCGCCCGTCGGCGAGTGTCGACAGCGCGCGCGACAGCCCGGTGAGGGTCTCGTTCAGGTGGGCGCCGTTGCCTTCAAGGTTGGCGCGGCCGGTGGCGACGAGGCCGGACAGGGCGCCGTCGGCGTTCGCCCCCTGCGGTCCGAGGGCGCGGTTGAACTCGTCCAGCGCCCGGTAGATGTCGTCGATCTCCATCGGCGCGGCGGTGCGTGCCAGCGGGATCTCCGCGCCGTCGGCGATGGCGGGCCCGCCGGTGTAGGCGGGGGTGAGCTGCACGTAGCGGTCGCTGACGACGCTGGGCGGGACGATCACCGCCTGCGCGTCGGCGGGGACGTCCACCTCCGGGTCGTACGCCATCGTCACCCGCACCGTGCGCCCCTGCGGGGCCACCGAGACCACCTCGCCCACCCGGACGCCGAGCACCCGCACGTCGGAGCCCGGGTACACGCCGACGGCGCGGGTAAAGTGGGCGACCAGCCGGCGGTGCGGTGGGTCGGACCGCACGGTCACCACGGCGGCGGCGACGGCGGTCAGCAGGACGGTCGCGGCGGCGATAGGGCGTCGCCATCGCCGTACGGGCCCCGGCATCATCGGCCTCCGGTCGTGGGTTGGTAGGGCTGCACCAGCCCGTGCACGTAGGAGTCGAACCACCGGCCGTTGCCGACCACGTTGGCGAACGCGGTGACGAAGGGACCCATCCGTTCGATGGTCAGCTCCAGGTCGTCGCGGTTGCGCTGCAGGATGGCGACCGCCTTGCGCAGCTGATTGAGCGCGGGGTTGAGCCTGGCCCGGTTGTCGGCGACGAGACCGGACAGCTGAGTGGCGAGTTGGTCGGTGCCGACGAGCAGCTTGTGGATGGCGTCGCGGCGGCGCTTCACCTCGGCCAGCAACGCCCCGCCGTCGGTGACCAGCTTGCGGAACTCCTCGTCTCGGGTGGCGAGCACGCCGGTGACCTGCCGCGCCCGGGTCAGCAGCGACCGGAGTTCGGCATCGCGCTCGGCGACGGTCCGGGAGAGCCGGGACAGTCCGACCAGGGAGGAGCTGACGCTGGCGGGGGTGTCGGCGAACGTCTCGGACAGGGTCGCGAAGGCGGCGGCCAGCTGGTCGGTGTCGACCTTGTCGAGGGTGTCGGCGAGCCCGGTGACCGCCTGCACCACGTCGAACGGCGCGGCGGTGCGGTCCAGGGGGATCTGCCCGCCCTCGGGCAGCCGGCCGGCCCCGGCGGGGGACAGCGCCAGGTACTTCTGGCCGAGGACGGTCTTGATCCGGATCGTCGCGCCCGTGCGGTCGCCGATGCGTACGCCGTCGTCGTCGACCCGGAACCGGATCCGCACGTACGGCCGGCTGTCGCGGGCGAGTTCCACGGCGGTCACCTTGCCCACCCGTACGCCGGCGACCCGCACCTCGTTGCCCACGGCGAGGCCGCTGGCGTCGGAGAAGGCCGCCTGGTAGGCGCGGCCGGTCAGCGCGGCCAGCCGGTCGAGTTGGAAGGCGCCGAGCAGCGTCGCGGCGATCAGGGTCAACCCGACGGTTCCGGTGACCACCGGGTTGCGTTCGCGGAAGGGTTTCATCGGGTGCCTCCGGTGGCGCACCGGGCGGCCGGCGCGCTGAACGTCACGGGGTCGAGCGTCTGGCCGGCGGCGGCCACCCGCCCGTCGAAGTCGCAGAGGTAGAAGTTGAACCAGGACCCGTACGACGCGACCCGGGTCAGGGACTCGTAGCGCTGGGGGAGCCGGCCGAGGGTGCTGTCGATGACAGCCGAGTTGCGGTTGAGGGTGCCGGCGAGCTGGTCGAGGGCGCGGACGTCCGCGGCGAGCGGCGGCCGCACCTCCCGTATCAGCGAGGACGTCGCGCCGGTGAGGTCGCCGAGGTTGACCAGCGCCTCGCCGATGGCGGTGCGGTCGGTGGCGAGCCCGGAGACGAACTGCTGCAACTGCTGGATCGCGCGGTCGAGGTCGCGGTCCCGGGTGGCGAGGGTCGCCAGGACGGTGTTGAGGTTGCTGATGACCCGGCCGATGACGGCGTCGCGGTCGGCGAGGGTGTTGGTGAGCGAGGCGGTGCGCCGCAGCAGGCTGGAGACGGTGCCGCCCTCACCCTGGAGCACCTGGATGATCTCGTACGCGAGCTTGTTGACGTCCGCCGGGTCGAGCGCGGTGAACAGCGGCCGGAAGCCGTTGAACAGCACCGTCAGGTCCAGCGCCGGGGTGGTCTGGCCGACGGGGATAAGGCCGTCCGGCCGCAGCGGGCGGCGGTCCCCCGGCCCCTCAGCGAGCGCCAGGTAGCGCTGGCCGACCAGGTTGCGGTACCGGATCTTGGCATGGACGCTGGTGGCCAGCGGCACCTCGTCGCGGACGGTGAAGGACACCTCGGCGACCGTGTCGTCGACGACCCGGATGTCGCTGACCCTGCCGACGCGGACCCCGGCGATACGCACGTCGTCGCCGGGCAGCAGGCCGGTGGCGTCGGTGAAGCGGGCGCGGTAGGTCACGCCGTCGGTCGGGAAGGCGCCGAGGGTCTGCGCGAGCAGCCCGGTCAGCAGCAGCGTCACGGCGGCGAAGACGGCCAGCTTGACCAGCGGCAGCGTCGTCTTTCCGGTCATCGGGCGTTCACCACCGCTCCGCGCAGCAGCGGCCCCCACAGCAGGACCGCGATGTCGGGCACCTCGGCGGGCGGGGTGCCGGTGACGGCGCCGACGAGGGGCTTGACGAGGGCCCGTTCCTCGCCGGTGGCGGCCCGCCCCATCGCCGGGGACGCCGCGGCCGCCGGGGGCGGGGCCGCCACGCCGACGGGCAGCGGGACGGGGTTCCGGGCGCCCGAGTAGTCGTACCCGTCGTCGACCGGCACCTCCGGCGCCGGCCGGGCGGGCCGGGGCAGCCCGTGGCAGTGCGGGCCGCCGTCCGCGCCGTAGACCGGCTCGTCGCGGCCGCGCTCGTACTTGCCGCCGTCGCGGGTGACCTCGAGGGTGATGTGCATCCGCCCGCCGGCGAAGACCTCCTCGACGCGGGGTTGCAGGGCGACCAGGCCGCTCATCAGGCACGGATACCCGGGCGCGTAGGTGGCGAGCAGTTCGAGCACCGGCCGGCTGACCGCGCCGAGCCGGATGAGCTGGTCGCCGTGCCGGTCGAGGAAACCCCGGGTGACCTCGCCGGTGTCCGTGCTCTGGGCCAGGAACGCGGCCAGCTGGGTGCGCTGGTCGGTGACGGTCCGGGCGGTGACCGTCACGTCCCGCAGCAGCGCCAGCAGGTCGGGCAGTGCCGCGTCGTAGCTGTCCACCACGACGGCGAGGGCGCGGACGTCCTCCGCGATGGCCGGCATGGCCGGGTTGAGCTGCCGCAGGTAGGCGTCCAGTCGGGTCAGGTTCGCCCCGATCTGCTCGCCTCGCCCCTCCAGCGCCGTGGCCAGGGCCCCGAGGGTGGCCGCCAGCTGGTCGGGGCGGATCGACTGGAGCAGGGGCAGCGCCTCGTCGAGGACCCGTTCCAGCTCCACCGCCGTGTGGCTGCGGTCCTGGCCGATGACCGCGCCGTCGCGGATCGGCCCTGCGGTGCTCGCCGCCGGCGGGACGAGTTCGACGTAGCGTTCGCCGAAGAGCGTCTTGGGCAGCAGGCGCGCGCTGACGTCGGCGGGGATCCGGGCGGTCCGGGCGGGGTCCAGCGCGAGCCGGAGGGTCGCGCCCGCCCCGTCGCTGCGTACCGAGCGCACGTCGCCGACGAGCACCCCGCGTACCTTCACGTCGGCGCCGTCGCCGAGCTGCAACCCGGCGCGGTCGGTGTGCAGGGTGACCCAGGTGGTCGGGGTGAAGGCCCGGCGGTACTGGAGGACAGCGGCGGTCAGCGCCGTGGCCACCACGACGACGAAGACGATGCCGAGGATGCGATGTCTCATGCTCACCCCGCGATCCGGACGGTGGTCGTGGCGCCCCAGATGGCCAGCGACAGGAAGAAGTCGACGATGTTGACGGCGACGATGGCCAGCCGGACGGCCCGGCCGACCGCGATGCCGACGCCGGCCGGTCCGCCGCTGGCGGTGTAGCCGTAGTAGCAGTGCACCAGCACCACGATCACGCTGAAGACCAGCACCTTCCCGAAGGACCAGAGGACGTCCTCGGGCGGCAGGAACAGATGGAAGTAGTAGTCGTACGTGCCGGCCGACTGTCCGAAGTAGTACACCGCGATGGTGCGGGTGGCCAGGTAGCTGGAGAGCAGGCCCACCACGTACAGCGGGACGACCGCGACGAACCCGGCGATCATCCGGGTGGTGACCAGGAACGGCAGCGACGGCACCGCCATCACCTCCAGGGCGTCCACCTCCTCGGAGATGCGCATCGCACCGAGCTGGGCGGTGAACCCGCACCCCACGGTGGCCGACAGCGCCAGCGCCGCCACCAGCGGTGAGATCTCCCGGGTGTTGAAGTACGCCGAGATGAAGCCGGTGAAGGCACTGCTGCCGATCTGGTTCAGCGCCTGGTAGCCCTGCAGGCCGACCTCGGTGCCGGTGAAGAAGGTCAGGAAGCAGATCACGCCGACGGTGCCGCCGAGCACGGCGAGGGCGCCGCTGCCGAAGCTGACCTCGGCCAGCAGCCGCACCACCTCGCGCTTGTAGCGCCGGACGGTGCGCGGCGCCCAGACCACGGCCCGCGCGTAGAAGGCGAGCTGCCCGCCCAGGTCGTCGAGATGTCGCAGCACCGACACGTCACGTCCCCTTCTGCGGTACGACCTGGAAGTAGACGGCCGTGACGACGAAGTTCAGCGCGAACAGCAGCATGAACGTGAGGACGACGCTCTGGTTGACGGCGTCGCCGACCCCCCTCGGGCCGCCCTTGGCGGTCATCCCCTTGTACGCGGCGACCAGCGCGGCGGCGGCGCCGAACAGCAGCGCCTTCACCTCCCCCACCAGCAGGTCGGGCAGTTGACCCAGGGCCTGGAAGCTGGCCAGGTAGGCGCCGGGGGTGCCGCCCTGCATGACCACGTTGAACAGGTAGCCGCCGCTCACGCCGACGACGCTGACCAGCCCGTTGAGCAGGACGGCGACCAGCATCGAGGCGAGCACCCGGGGCACCACCAGCCGCTGGATCGGATCGATGCCGAGCACCCGCATCGCGTCCAGCTCCTCGCGGATCTTGCGGGAGCCAAGGTCGGCGCAGATCGCTGAGCCGCCGGCGCCGGCGATGATCAGCGCGGTCACGATCGGCCCGGCCTCGCGGACGACGGCGAGCACCGACGCGGCCCCGGTGAACGACTGCGCGCCGAGCTGGCGGACGAGCGAGCCGAGCTGCAGGGCGATGACCGCGCCGAACGGGATCGAGACGAGCGCCGCCGGCAGGATCGACACGGAACTGATGAACCACGCCTGCTGGACGAACTCCCGGACCTGCACGGGCCGCCGTCCGATGCCGCGCAGGGTGTCCAGGCAGAACGCGAAAAAGTGCCCGGACTCGCGCATGACGGTCCTCATCGCGGCACCTGCCGGTCCTGCTCGCGCCAGCGCGCGAACCGCCCGGCCGGCGAGGGATCGGCGACAGACCGGTCCTCGAAGGACCCGGGCGGCGGGGCGACGCCGTGCTCCCGGCACCATTGCCCGGGTGGCCGTTCCGCGCGGCGCGGCCGGCCGTCGGAGGGTTGCAGCTGGGCGGGAATCGGTGGCAGCGGCGGCAGCTCCGCACCGGAGCGGGCCTCGGCCTGGAGTTCCTCGGCGTCCTTCTCCTCGGCCATGCCGATCGGGCCGATCCGTTGGGCGTTGAGGAACTGCCGCACCACCGGTTCGGTGCTGGACAGCAGCATCTCCCGGGGCCCGAACATGGCCAGGTGCCCGTGGTAGATCAGGCCGATGTTGTCCGGCACGGTACGCGCGGTGTTGATGTCGTGCGTGACGATCAGGAACGTCGCCTCGGTCCGCTGGTTGAGGTCGACGATGAGCTGGTTCAGATAGGCGGTGCGGACCGGGTCGAGCCCAGAGTCCGGCTCGTCGAACAGTACGATCTGCGGGTCGAGGACGAGCGCCCGGGCCAGCCCGGCCCGTTTGCGCATCCCGCCCGATATCTCGCCGGGCAGCTTCTTCTCCGCGCCGACCAGACCGACCATGTCGAGCTTCTCGTCGACCACCGCACGGATCTCGGACTCGGACTTGCGGGTGTGCTCGCGCAGCGGAAACGCGACGTTGTCGTAGATGGTCATCGAGCCGAACAGTGCGCCGTCCTGGAACAGCACCCCGAACAGCTTGCGCACCTCGTACAGATCCCGCTCGGAGAGCCGGGGAAGGTTGTTGCCCTCGATCCAGACGTCCCCGCGGTCCGGTCGCAGCAGCCCCACCAGGGTCTTGAGGAACACCGACTTGCCGGTGCCGGACGGGCCGAGCAGCACCGAGATCTCTCCGGCGGGCAGCGTCAGGCTGATGTCGGACCAGACCGGCTGGCTGCCGAAGGACTTCGTCAGCCCCTGCACCGTCACCTCGACGCCCACGGTTGCCTCCCCTGACTGCCTACTGGGGACATCGCCGCGACCGACCCGACCGTAACAACTACTTTCCGACGGGCCCCGGGCACGGAACGTGCGCTAGGCAAACAGCGTCGGGCTCGATAGCGTGCCGTAATCCGCAGGTAACGAAGGTGTTCCGCGACGCGATGACCACAACGATCGAGCCCGAGCTCGTCCGCCGGGCTGCCCAGGGCGACCGGGCAGCCGTCGCGACGCTGCTCAGCGACGTCCGTCCGGGGCTGGTGCGATACTGCCGCGCGCGGCTGGGCCGGATCGGCGGCGCGTACGTGACCGCCGACGACGTCGCCCAGGAGATCTGCCTCGCGGTGCTGCGGGCACTGCCCCGCTACCGGGAGCAGGGCACGCCCTTCGCGGCGTTCGTCTACGCCATCGCGGGGCACAAGGTGACCGACGCGCAGCGCGCGGCCGTACGGGCAGCCTCCGTCACCGTCACCGACACGCCTCTCGACCGTCCGGACGCCGAGCCCGGGCCGGAGCAGCAGGCCGTGGCGACCGACCTCGCCCGCCGACTGTCAGTGCTGCTCGACCGCCTGCCCGACGCGCAGCGGGAGATCGTCCTCCTCCGGGTGGCGGTCGGTCTCTCCGCCGAGGAGGTCGGCACCATCGTCGGCATGTCCGCCGCCGCCGTCAGGGTGAGCCAGTCCCGGGCCCTGGCCCGCCTCCGTACCCTGGCAGGCGACACACTCGACGAGGTGGCGGCATGAGCGAGCACAGCGGCGACGGCCGCGAGGAGCTGGACCTGGCGACGATCGCCCGGGACGACCAACTGCTCGACGCCCTCGGCCGGGGCGAGCCGGGGCCGGCCGGCGACGACCTCGCCGCAATGCTGGCTGCCTGGCGCACCGAGGTCTACGCCGTCGACGACGATGACGACCGCCCCCGGCCCGCCGCCGAAGACAACCACGCCCTCCGGCCCGCCGTCGACGCCGCGCCGACGAGGAGGGCCCGGCCGGCCATGTTGGGCCAGGGCGTGCTGCGCCTCGCCGCCGCCGTCATCGCGGTCGTCGTCATCTCCACCGGACTCGGAGTGGGGAGCAGGCACGCCGGACCGACCAGCCCCCTGTGGTCCCTGACCAAGCTGCTCTATCCGGAACAGGCGGACGTGCGCCTGGTCGAACGCACCATCCAGCGCGCCCGTACCGCCGCCACCGCAGGACGGGTGGACGAGGCCCGGGCCCTGATCGAGGAGGCGCGGACGGAGCTCGCCGCGATCGACGACCCGACCGCCGTCCGCCGTCTGAGTGCGGAACTCGACTCCCTGCAACACGCACTGCCCGAACCGGTGGCGACGCCCGCCGCGCCGTCGACGGCCGCCTCGCCCCCGGCGCCCACCGGTGGGCCGACGACACCCACCCGGCCCGCCCCGTCGCAGCCCGAGAAACCCACCCCTGACGGATCCCCCGCCCCCGGCCTCGTCGTCCCCCTGCCGGGGCTGCCCACACTGCGGCCGGACCCGGGTCCGCCCACGCGCCTGCCACCCCTGCCCGAGCTGCCCCTCCCCACCGGCCGAATCCTGGGCTAGGCGCCGGCCCGAGCGGCGGCATGGCCGCTCGCCCACGCCGGCTGCCGGGCTCAGGCAGCGGCCGGGGATGGCAGGCTCCTGTCAGCGTGCGCTGCCGCCGTCGATCTCCCGAGCCAGCAAGGGCAGGGACCGGTTTCTGTGTGATTCGTCATACCCGAAGGCTGTTACGAATCGCGGCGCCGTGCCGACAACGACATGGGAGCGCCCTCGTTCGATGGCGGCCCTCGATCACTGCGCACTACCGAGGATGGGGTGATCCTGTTGTTGCCTGACCCGCACCCTGACCCCGCCGCCCGGCTGCCCGGCCTGTTCCGGGCGGTGGTCGGCGCGATCGACGAGGCCGACTGGGACTGCAGCGTGTCGTCCGAGGGTCCGTTCCGGGTGGGAGACGTGCACCGGGAGGTAGTCCAGGTGTCAGCGTGGAGCCGCACCGGCGATCGACTGTGGGCGGTCTTCGTCGCCGACGCGCCGCCCGGCCGGCCGCGTCCGCCGTTCACGCCGCTGCACGCGCTGGTGGGGCACGGGGTGGCGGCTGCCACCGCCTCGGTGACCGACGCACTGGCCTTCGTCCGCGGGCATCCCCGCTCCGGGCACCCCGATCCCGCGCCCGATCGGCCGCGCCGGCCGCACGGCCCCGACGGACGGTCCTGCTCGGCGGCCAGGCCGACGCGGCGGCGCTCCTCGCCCGGTCCGCGGACCGGGGGCAGCACCTGCACAAGGTGATCGACACCGCCGCCGGGACGCCGCACAGCGGCCGTTGTAACGAGAAGGACCACCGACCGCGCTCATCCATTGACGAGCTGATCAGATCATGATCGGGTCCGGTCGAGGAGGAAACGATTCGCGGCACGGAGACATCACGGACAGGCCGCACGGCCGTGCGCGGCACCGGTGGCACAGGTCGGGCGACCGGAGGGTCACATGCAAGGTGAGCTGCAGCGAATCGTCGACGCCCTCGCCGCCCACGTCGGGCGTCCGGCGTTGATCGAGGACCGGCGTCAGCGCCTGGTCGTCTACAGCGAACACACCGGGTTGATGGACGACGTCCGCAAGGCGTCGATCCTGCGCCGGCAGACCACGCCCGAGGTGATGGCCTGGTTCCGCGACGTCGGCATCCTGGAGGCCCGGGAGCCGGTGCGTACGCCGCCGTCGAAGGAACTCGACCTCCTGCCCCGGGTCTGCGTGCCCATCCGGCACCACGACCTGCTCCTGGGCTTCGTGTGGTTCATCGACCCGGACGGCACCATGACCGGCGCGGACATCGAGGCCACCGGGCTGGTGAGCGAGCTGTCGCTGGCGCTCTACCGGGAGAACCTGCTCGGGGAGCTGGCCTCCCGACGGGAGACGGAGGCGGCGCGCACGCTGCTGTCCGACAGCGAGACGACCCGTGACCGGTCGGTGCGGGCGCTGCGGGAGGCCGGGCTCATCGTCGGGGACGGGCCGGCGACCGCCCTCGTCGCGCAGCTCGTCACGCCCGGCGGCCAGGCGCCCGACGAGACGGCCCGCTTCGCGCTGGAGCAGGCGCTGGTCAGCACCCGGCGCTGGATCGGCACCCGGGAGGCGCTGCACGTGGTGCGCGACGACCACGGCGTGCTGCTGCTCTGCGGCGACCGGGGGGCCGGCCGCCCCACCCCCGAGGTCGCCGCCAAACTCCTGGACGACAACCTCCAGCAGGCGATCCGTGGGCTCGCCTCGGTCGAGCGCACCGTCGTCGGCGTCGGGCAGGCGCGCTCGGGCCTGGCCGACGCCGTCGGGTCGTACGCGGAGGCGCTGCAGTCCGCCCGGGTGGGCGTCCGGTTGCCCGCCCTGGGCCGCGTGGTCTCCTGGTCCGGCCTGGGCATCTACCGGGTGCTGTCGCGGCTGGACGACCGGCACCTCGACATCGCCGACGTGCACCCGGGGCTTGAGCGGCTGCTCCGCGAGCAGGCGAACCCTGTCCTGTTGGACACCCTGGAACGCTATCTGGACCTGGCCGGCAACGCCCACGCCACCGCCGAGCATCTGCGGCTGCACCGCACCACCCTCTACTACCGGCTGCAGCGGATCGAGGAACTCGCCGAGACCGACCTGAAGGACGGCAACGAGCGACTCTGCCTGCACCTGGCGTTGAAGCTGGGCCGGCTCACCGGCCGCTACCGGCCGGAGGGCTGAGGCCGGGCTGAGACCGGCCGAGGGCTGAGGCCGCGCCAAGGCCGGGCGGAGGGCTGAGGCCGGGTGGAGGGCTGAGGCCGGGTGGAGGGCTGAGGCCGAGCGGCGAGCGGCCCGTTGGGACGCGGACCGGTGGCGACGGGCGGGACGGGACGCCCGGCGCACCGCGCGTCCCGTCCCCGGGCCTCCTACAGGCCGGCCCGCACCGCCGCCGGCCGGCCGCCGACGACCGGCAACTCGATCCGGCTGCGGTCGAAGTGCACGGTGATGTCGGCCCGGTTCTGCTTCGCCCGGCTGCTGTAGCCCGAGTACGAGCCGAGCAGGACCACGCCGATCTGGTGACCGGCGTCGAAGACGTAGTCCTCGGGGAGCAGCCGCACGTCGACCGCGCTCTTGACGCCGGGCACCAGCGGTGTCGACGCGGTCAGCGAGGTCAGGTTGAGGCCGTCGAGGATGCCCTTGGTGACCAGTTCCTGCGGGTTGCTGGCCACGGTCTTCTCCGTCTGCCGGTAACAGGCCTCCTCGGCGTGCCCGCCCCAGGTGGCCTCGCCGCCCCAGCAGTCCTCCCCGGCCAGCGTACGGATGCCGTCGCCGGAGGTGCTGAACCTCGGCCGCGTCCCGTAGTCGACGAGCAGGCCGGCGAAGCTGGTGTCCGTGCCGTCGACCGACGCGTTGATCTTCACGACGGGCGAGCCGGAGACGTGCAGCGGCGCCCGCAGCGGCGCGGACAGGAACACCAGCCGGTTCTCCGTGTTCGCCAGCGGATCCGACGGGTGCCGGATGGCGTTGGTCTGGCTCATCGAGGGGGTGTCCTGGAACGTCGCCGAGGCGTTGCCGGCGTGCGGGCTCACCGACAGGCCCCCGGCCGCCCCGTCGACACCGGGCCGCAGGAACACCTGGGTCGGGTGGGCGCCCGGCAGCGGCCAGGTGCGGTGGGACTCCCAGACGTCCGGTGCGCGCTCGACGTCGACCGCGGGCTCGGCCATGATGCCGTTGTCGATGCCGTACAGCCAGTAGTCGAACCACCGGTGCAGCGTGTCCACCCACCTGGCGCGACGGAAGTCGAACGGGTCGACGTGGCCGGTGCCGGTCAGCCAGAGCTTGCGGGGGACGTCGTGCGCCGCCAGGGCGTTCCACCAGGTGCTGAAGTGGTCCGGCCGGACGTTGTTGTCGTTGAGGCCGTGCACGACGAAGACGCTGGCGCGCACCTGGCCGGCGTGCGGCACGTAGTCCCGCTCGGCCCAGAAGTCGTTGTAGTCGCCCGTGACGTCGTCGACGCCGTCGCCAAGCCGGTCCCGCACCGGCGCGCAGTGCGCCCTGCGGTCGGGGTCGGTGACGGTGTTGGCGAGGCTGCCCGAGTAGTTGTTGGCCCGGGTGACCAGGCCGTTGCTGCGCGAGTAGTCGTACCAGCTGGAGATGGCCGAGATCGGCACGATGGTGGCCAGGCCGTCCACCCCGCTGGCCGCGGCCGCGTTGGCCAGCGTGCCGTCGTACGACTTGCCGATCATGCCGGTCCGACCGTTGTGCCAGTCGGCGACGACGGCGCGGCCGGCGGCGTCCCGGCCGGGGCGACGGCCGTTGAGCCAGTCGATCGCCGTCGGCGCGCTGACGTTGTCGGCGCGGCCGCCGGTGACCGGGCAGCCGGTCGAGTTGTTGGTGCCGATCATGTCCAGCAGCACCACCGCGTACCCGCGCGGGACGAAGTAGTTGTCGTAGTACAGCGGCCAGCGGTCGTTGAGGCCGTCGCCGTCGAGGTCGGCCTTGCACTCCCCCTCGTTGCCCCGGCACACCGTCGAGTAGTAGGGGCTGGCGTCCATCACCACCGGCACGCGCAGCCCGTCGCCGGCCCGGGGCCGGATGATGTCCATCGCGACGACGTCGCGCGCGCCGTCGGCGTCGGTGTCGACGTCGGAGGTGACGAAGACCCGCTCGCGGATCGCGTCGCCGTAGCCGAACACCGGCTGGGTGACCCCGCCCTCGACGACCGGCCCGAGGCTCTCCGCGGCGGGCCGCGCCGTCGCGGTGGCCGCCGGCAGGCCGACGGCCACGGTCGCCACGACCACCACCGCCGCCCGCCACCAGTTTCTCGTGGTTCGCATCGCGCTCCTCCCGTTCCGGCACCCGCCGTCGGTCCGCCGCGCTCCGGCGGGAGGTCCAGGAGGTCGCCGGGCCGGCAGCGTGATCGAAGCGTACGAATGGGCACGCGGCCGGTCATCGGACACGTGTGGCAGGTGCACGCCCCCGGCTCCTACGTCTGTCGCAGGCACCCCGGCCCCCGCCGCCCGCCGTCGGCGTACGACAGGCGTAGGAGGCGGCGGCACGCGATTCCAACAGGTGCCCGATGACCGGACGGCGCGCCGGCCATAGGTTCGGCGACGTGCGGTTGTCGGGTCGCGCCACGATCCCGCGGATCATCGGGCGTTTCGTGGTACCGGCCCTGTTCGCGGCGCTGTTCGCCGCCCCGCTGTGGTTCATGGTGGTCGGCTCGCTGCGCCCCGCCGGCCTGCCCCCGCCGCGTACCCTCGAACTCCTCCCGCCCGAGCCGACGGTGGCCGCCTACGCCCGGCTGCCCGAGCTGATCCCGCTGTTCCGCTACCTGGCGAACTCGGCGCTGGTCGTCGCGCTCGCCGTGCCGTTGACCGTCGCCGTGGCGTCGCTGACCGGTTTCGGGCTGCGGCTGCTCGCGCCGACGGCCCGTCGGCGGGCGGTCCTCGGCCTGCTGGCGGTGCTGCTCGTCCCGGCGACGGCCGTGTGGGCGACCCGCTTCGAGCTGTTCCGCCTGGCCGGCGTGGTCGACACGTACGTCCCGCTGCTGGCCCCGGCGGTGCTGGCCGGCAGCCCGTTCCTGGTGCTGCTCTACGCCTGGAGCTTCGGCGGGGTGCCGGAGACCCAACTCCAGGCGGCCCGCCTGGAGGGCGCCGGGTGGCTGACGGTCTGGCGCCGCGTCGCGATGCCCCAGGTACGCCCGGCGACCCTCGCGGTGGCCGTGCTGGCCTTCACGTTCCACTGGGCCAACTTCATCGACCCGCTGTTGTACCTGCACAGCGGCGACCGCTACACCTATCCGCTCGGCCTGCAGTTCCTGCGGCTGTTGAACCCCACGGACTGGCCGCTGCTGATGGCCGGCTGCGTGGTCGCGACCGTCCCGTGCGTGCTGGTGTTCCTGCTGGCCCAGCGGATCCTGCTGCACGACGACCCCCTGGCCGCACTGAGATCTGGAGGACGCCGGTGACGAACACCCGGGCACGACGGTGGATCGGCCTGGTCACGGCCGCCCTGCTGGCCGGCTACGCCGCGGGCTGCGGCGGCGGTGACCGCGCCGACGACGCGTCGGGCATCACCGTCGTGCTGTTCGGCGACGCCGAGGAGGTCGCCGGCTACCGCACGATGGTGGCCGCGTTCGAGGAGGCCCACCGCGACGTCGACGTCAACCTCTCCCCCGTCGCCAGCCAGGACGAGCTGATGGCCCGGCTGACCACCTCGTTCGCCGGGGGCAAGCCGCCGGACGTGTTCCTGCTCAACTACCGCCGCTACGGGCAGTTCGCCGCGCAGGGGGCGATCGAGCCGGCGCAGTCCTACCTGGAGCGCAGCACCGTGCTCAAGGAGAGCGACTTCAGCCCGCAGGCCCTGGACGCCTTCCGCTTCGACGGCAAGGCCCTGACCTGCCTGCCGCAGAACCTCTCCTCCCTGGTCGTCTACTACAACGCCGACCTCTTCGCCGCCGCCGGCGTGCCGCTGCCGAAGGCCGGCTGGACCTGGGACGACTTCCTGGCCGCCGCCCGCGCGCTGACCCGCGACGGCCGCTACGGGGTGGGCGTGGAGCCGTCCGTGCCCCGGCTCGCGCCGTTCGTCTGGTCCAACCGCGGCGAGCTGGTCGACGACCCGGCCCGCCCCACCACCCTGACCCTCACCCGGGACCCGGCCACCCGCAGGGCCGTCGACTGGTTCCTCGACCTGCAACTCAGGCACCACGTCGTGCCGCCGGACGCCGAGGAGCAGAGCGAGTCGAGCGAGGCCCGGTTCCTGCGCGGCACCCTGGGCATGTACCTCAACAGCCGGGTGGCCGTGCCCACGCTGCGCACCATCGACGGCTTCACCTGGGACGTGGCGCCGCTGCCGGTCGCGCCGGGCGGCGTACCCGCGTCGATCCTGCACAGCGACGCCTACTGCATGGGCGCCGGCCTGCCCGACCACGGCGACGCCTGGCGGTTCATCGAGTTCGCGATGGGCCCGGCCGGCCAGCGGATCCTCGCCGAGTCCGGCCGCACCGTGCCGTCCCGGCTCGACGTCGCCAACTCCCCGGCGTTCCTCGACCCGGCCGAGCCGCCGCGGTCGTCGCGGGTCTACCTCGACGCCGCGCCGCACCTGCGCACCACGCCGCGCACCGCCACCTGGTCCCGGGTGGAACGCGAGGCGGGCACGCTGCTCGAAGAGGTGTTCTACGGCCGGGTCGGGCGCGAGGAGGGGCTGCGCCGGCTGGAGGAGCAGAGCCGGCCGTTGTTCGCCCTGCCGGCGGGAGCGGGCGGGTGACCGGACGCGGGGCGATCCGGCTGGAGTCGCTGACCAAGGCGTACGGGCGGACGACCGCCGTCGACGGGATCGACCTGGACGTGCGGGCCGGCGAGATGATCACCCTGGTCGGGCCGTCGGGCTCCGGGAAGTCCACCGTCCTGCGGCTGATCGCCGGGCTCGACCGGCCGGACCGCGGCCGGGTCGTGGTCGACGGCCGGGACGTCGCCCTGGTGCCGCCGCACCGGCGGGCCGTGGCGATGGTCTTCCAGGACTACGCCCTCTACCCGCACCTCACCGCGCTGGGCAACCTGACGTTCGGCCTGCGGGTGCGGCGGGTCCCCCGCGCCGAGGCCGACCGGCGGGCCCGCGCCGCGGCCGAGCGGCTGGGAATCGCCGACCTGCTCGACCGGCACCCCGACGAGATGTCCGGCGGGCAGCGCCAGCGCGTCGCCCTGGCCCGCGCCCTGCTGCGCGAGCCCAGCGTCTACCTGCTCGACGAGCCGCTGGCCAGCCTGGACGCGCCGTTACGCTTCGCCACCCGGGCCGACCTGCTCGCCCTGCACCGTGAACTCGGCACCACCACCGTCCACGTCACGCACGACCAGGCCGAGGCGATGACCCTCGGCGACCGGGTGGTCGTCCTCGACGGCGGCCGGGTCCGGCAGGTCGGGCCGCCGCAGCAGGTCTACGACGAGCCCGCCGACACCTTCGTGGCCGGCTTCCTCGGCAGCCCGCCGATGAACCTGGTGCCCGGCGGCGGCACGCTGGGCGGCCGGCCCGGCGTGACCCTCGGCGTACGGCCGGAGGACCTGGCGCTCGACGCCGAGGGCCCGGTCGAGGCGACCGTCGAGGCGGTGGAGGCGCTCGGCAGCGAGGCCGTCCTGCTGACCCGGTGCCCCGACGGCACCCGCCTCGTCGTGCGGACCGGCCCGCGGCCGGGCGTACGGGCGGGCGACCCGGTGCGGCTGCGCCCCGACCCGGAGCGTGTCCACCGCTTCGACACCGCCACCGGGCGGCGCCGGTGAAGGCGATCCGGGGCGGCCGGCAGCTCACCGCCTGGGCGTTCCTCGCCCCGTACGCCATGGCGGTCGCGCTGCTGGTCGCCCTGCCCGCGCTGCTCAACGTCGGGTACGCGTTCACCGACCACACCGGGCTGACCCGGGACCCGCAGTTCGTGGGCCTGGCCAACGTACGCCGGATGCTGGCCGACGGTTTCCTGCTCGACAGCGTGCGGGCGTCCCTGACGCACGTGGCGCTGGCCGTGCCGGTCCGGCTGCTCGCCGCGGTGGGACTCGGGCTGCTGCTCGCCGCGCCCCGGCCGGGCGGGCGGTGGTTCCGGGTCGCGGTCTACCTGCCGACGGTCGTCCCCGACGTCGCGCTGGCCGTGCTGTTCCTGTGGGTGCTCAACCCGCTCTACGGCCCGCTCAACCAGGTGCTCGGGCTGTTCGGCCATCCCGGCTTCACCTGGCTGTCGGACCCGACCACCGCCCGCGTGGCGGTCGTGCTGATGCTGGCGTTCCCGATCGGCGAGGGCTTCGTCGTCGTCCTCGCCGCCCGCCGGATGCTCGACGGCCGGCTCTACGAGGCGGCGGCGCTGGAGGGCTGCGGCCCGTTCGGCCAGCTACGCCGGCTCACGCTGCCGCTGCTGGCTCCCGTGCTGGTGCTGCTGGCGGTCCGCGACACGATCCTCACCCTCCAGGTGAACTTCGTCCCGGCGTACGTGCTCACCGACGGCCGGCCCGCCAACGCCACGCTCTACCTGCCCGTCTACATCTTCGACCAGGCCTTCGAGTTCTCCGGCTTCGCGTACGGCGCGCTCATCTCGACGGCGCTGATGGCGCTCACGGCGGTCATCATCACCGCCCTGCTGCTGATGGTGCGCCGCTGGCGGGTGCTGCGATGAGGTGGCATCCTGCTGCGGTGAGACTCCGGGTGTTCGCGGTCGCCGCCACGATCCCGCTGCTCGTCGCCTGCGGCGGGACGGACGCCCCGCAGGCGACGGGGCGGGGCCCCGGGATGCTGGCGAACCTGCCCAGTTGCGACCGGGTGCCGTTGGACACCGAGCCGGAGGTCGACGCCCGGGTCACCGGCCTGGTGCTGCCCGACGGCGCACGGGTCACCTCGGTGGTGGAGCAGGGGGCCCTGACGACGGTCGAGGCCACCGTCCGGATGACCCCGCTGGACGTACGCGCCCACTACGAGGGCCGCACCGACGTCGAGCTGCTGCGCGTCGAGGACGAGGTCTTCGAGGCCGAGGTGCTGACCCGGGCGCAGCAGCGGCGGATGTACCTGCGGGCCGGCGCGCTCTGCGCCGACGGCACCACGCTGACCGCGGTGGTGGGGCCGGACTCGGAGGACGCGGGACTGCCGGAGTTCCAGCGCGGACAGTGACGGCGCTCGACAGGTGTCCTAACCCGACGACCGGAATCCCAACAGTTGCCGGGTGACGCCGGTCACCGTGCTGTCTACCGTGCGACGCACGACCGGATCTCGGTCGCACCTGCACACGGACGGGAGATCCGCATGAGTCCCACCCTCGTCCGAGGTAGACGCGTCCTGCCGGTGGCAGCAGCCCTGGCGCTGCTGACGGCGGCCGCGTTGACGACCTCGATACCGTCGGCCCGCGGCGAGGAGTCGCTGGCCACCAGCAGCCCCACCGGGCCGATGGAGCTGCCCGCCGAGTGGATGACCGCCCAGCGGCTCAGCGACGGCAGCACAGACCTGTCCGTCGCCAAGTACGCGAAGGCCCGCGGCGAGGCGAACCAGCTCGCCGCCCGCACCCGCAGCGCCTACCGCGACCTCGCCGGGGAGCAGTGGCGCTTCTTCGGCCCGAGCAACATCGGCGGCCGGGTGGTCGACATCGCCGTCGATCCGCAGGTCGCCGACCAGATCTTCATCGCCGCCGCCTCCGGCGGCATCTGGCGCTCCGCCGACGCGGGCGCCACCTTCGAGCCGGCCTGGCCGGACGGCGGGATGCAGAGCATGGGCGCGGTCGCGATGACCACCGACGGTGTGCTCTTCGCCGGCACGGGCGAGGCGCAGCCGGGCGGCGGCTCGATCACCTTCGGCGGCGACGGCGTCTACCGGTCGCGGGACCGGGGCCGGACGTGGCAGCGCGTCGGCCTGGAGAACAGCCACGCCATCGCCCGGTTCGCCATCGACCCGGGCAACCAGGACCGGATCTTCGCCGCGGCCGCCGGCAACCTGTTCGTGCCGGGCGGCGAGCGGGGCGTCTACCTCTCCGAGGACGGCGGCGACACCTGGCGGCAGGCCCTCGCCCCGCCGAACGCCACCACCGGCGCCACCGAGGTCGTCATCGACCCCGAGAACCCGAACCGGGTGTACGCGGCGATGTGGGACCACCTGCGCGAGCCGCACCAGCGCACCTACGGCGGGCCCGGCTCCAGCCTGTGGCGCTCCGACGACGGCGGACGGACGTGGGACCGGATGACCACCGGGCTGCCGACCGACGCCGACCAGGGCCGCTGGGGTCTCGCCCTCGCCCCGAGCGACCCGGACCGGCTGTACGCGTACGTCGGCACCGCCCTCGGCCCGTTCCGCGCCTTCTACCGCTCCGACGACGGCGGCGACACCTGGACGCAGACCCCGGTCAACGCCAACCAGGCGTCCCAGTCCACCTTCAGCTGGTGGTTCGGCAAGCTGTTCGTCGACCCGACCGACTCCGACCACGTGTTCCTCACCGGGGTCAACCTGCGCCGCTCCACCGACGGTGGGCAGAGCTTCGGCAACGTCGGCGGCATGCACGCCGACCAGCACGTGCTGCGCTGGGATCCCAAGGTGCCCGGCCGGGCCTACCTCGGCAACGACGGCGGCTTCTACCGCTCTGACAACAACGGGGTGAGCGGCTGGGTCAAGTCCACGTACGAGCCGTACACCCAGTTCTACACCGTGGACGTCGCGCAGACCGACCCGGCGCTGAAGGTCGGCGGCGCCCAGGACAACGGCTGCAACCGTGGCTACAACGGCGTGGGCGGCCCGTGGAACGCCATCGGCTGCGGCGACGGTCTCCAGGTGATCATCCACCCGGAGAACCCGAACATCGTCTTCGGCTGCAGCCAGTACGGCTCCTGCTACCGCTCGGAGAACGCCGGCGCCGCGCCGCGCCAGTCCATCGGCCCCGGCCAGACGACCTCGGACCGCCGCAACTGGCTCACCCCGCTGCAGTTCGACCCGAGCGACCCGGACGTCATGTACTACGCGGGCAACGTCGTCAACCGGTCGACGGACAACGGCCGCACCTGGACGGCGATCAGCCCGGACCTCACCGGCGGCGGGCCGAACGACCCGTCGGGCTACCCGTGGGGCACGATCACCACGATCGCGGCGGCCCCCACCGACGGCGACAAGCTCTACGTCGGCACGGACGACGGCAGGCTGTGGTGGACCGACGACCTCGGGGGCACCTGGACCCAGGTCGACCCCGCGCAACTGCCCGGCACGTGGGTGACCCGGGTGGCGGCGCACCCCACGGACGCGAACATCGCCTACGCCACGTTCTCCGCGTTCCGCTCCGGCAGCGACCGCGCGCACGTCATGATGACGCGCGACGGCGGCCGCACCTGGACGGACATCGGCGGGGGGCTGCCCGACGCGCCGGTCAACTCCGTGGTGCCGACCGCCGACGGCCTGTTGCTGGTCGGTACCGACGTCGGGGTGTTCGTGTCGGCGTGGAACGGCGGCGAGTGGGCCTCCCTCGGCGGGGAACTGCCGGCGGCGGCCGTGATGTACCTGCGCTACCACGAGCCGACCCGGCAGCTCACCGCGGCGACGTTCGGGCGGGGCGTCTACGACCTCACCGTGCCGCGGTGCCCGGCGGCGTCGACCCGGCTGCCGCTGCGCGAGCCGGGCGTCGGCGTGGTCGGCGTGCTCGCCTCGTGCCGCGCGGCGTGACCCGCTGAACAGGGGCGGGGGTGGCGGGCGGTAGCCCGTCCACCCCCGCCCCTGTCCGTCACGGGGCCGGGTGGCGCGGACCGGGCGACCGAGGTCGTGGCGCTGCTGGCCGCCGCTACCGGGTCTGGTCCGTCTCGGGCACGGCCAGGTGCAGCAGAGCCGGCGACCGGCCGGTCGACAGGTAGCCCCGCCCGGGTGGATCGGTGAAGTACTGGTCCGGTTCGAGAGCCACGTTGTGCGCGAGCGCCGTCGCGCGGTTCTCGGGGGTGAGCAGCAGGCGGGTGCCCGTGTTCATGACCGTGTTGATCAGCCGGGCGAGCGGGCTGGGAAAACCGGTGAGCACGGGCGCGGCGTCTCCGGTCAGGACGAGGGCGCGACCGCCGCGGGCAGCCGGCTGGGCGATCTCCTCCAGCAGGGTGGGCGCGCTGGCGAACCCCTGCTCGGTCGGGAGCACCGAGACCTGGTCGGCGTCGTCGACGATCACGGCGAAGGGGGTGTCGGCGAAGGCCGCGGCGGCGGCCCGCAGGTCGGTGTCCGCGATGGCCGTTCCGGTGAGCACCCGTACCCGCGGATCGTCCGGAACCAGTCGCGGTAGCGGTGACCGGGACGACGCGACCGCGAGCACGCCGACACCCCGTCGGCGGAGGCCGTGGGCAACGGTGGCGGCGGCGGTGGTGCGACCGGCCCCCGGCGGCCCCGAGACCATGAGCAGGTGGGGCCCGGCCTCGAAGAGGTCGACGCCGAGGGTGGTGTTGTCGGCCCCGCCGACACCGAGGGGAATCCAGGTGGCGCTCGGGGGTGCGTCGGGCTGGGCCAGCTCGTCGAGGGTGATCCGGGTGGGCAGTGCGGGGAACCGTCGGGGCAGCCGGGCGGGGTCGACGTCCCGGGCGACAGCGCCGGCTTCGGCCACGAGATGCGCGGCGGACGGCGTGGGCTGACAGACCTGGACGTGTCGGCCGCTGCCGGCGTCGACGGCGCGGCCGGGCAGCGGGGGTGGGCTGGCCATCGCGGAGCTCAGCTGCGCGCGCCGGGTGTCCTCCTTCGGGAACGGCAGGAGCAGCCGCCGGTTGTACAGGCTCGGCAGCTTGTGGTTGAGCATGTCCTGGCCGCCGAGGGGGATGACGTGCACACCGAGGGGGGCGCCCGCGGTGACGACGCCGCGGAGCGTGGCGAGCAGCGGGGTCTCCACGAAGTCGGGGTCGCCGTGGTCCTCGAAGTGCTCCCAGCCGTCGACGACGACCACGACGTGGGGACGTGGACTGTCGTCCGGGCCGGGCCCGTGGGCCGCGCGCCGCCTGGTCTCCTGGTCGAGCCAGATGATCAGCCGGCGGATCCGGTCGGCATCCGCCGGGGTGAACACTCCGCCGCAGTGCGGCAGGTCGGCGAAGTCGGCGAGCCCGCCAGGTCGGCGCTCGATGAGGTAGAGGTGCGCCCGGTCGGGTGCGAATCGGGTGACGAGGCTCGTGACCAGGGTCCGGGCGAACGTCGTACGGCCCGACTGGGGACCACCGGCGACCATCAGCCGGTCGGCGGCGGCGAGGTCGAGGAACTCCGCCGGCTGCGCCTGCAGCCCGGGTTCGTCCGCCAGGCCGAGCGGTACGGCGGTGGCCGGCGGGGCGGCGGTCTGCCGGCGGGGCAGGTCGTCGAGGGTCATGGTCGCGGGCAGCGGGGGCAGCAGCGGCCGGAACGGAGCGGACAGCCCGGCTGTGCGGGTGGCCTCCTCGACGGCGGCGATCGCCAGGTCCTGGTCGGTCGCGGCGTCCCCGGGGCGGGTGCTCTCGACGGTGCGCGGCACGCCCAGGTCGCCCCGTTCGAGGGCACGGACGGAGGCCGCGACGACGCCGGAGCGCGGTGGGTCGCCGAGGTAGCCGGACTGGAACTCCTGCGGCACCCGGGTCTCGGCCGTGGTGCAGAAGATCATCGCGCGTCCACGGAGTGCACCGGGGATCGCGGCGGCGTCCGGCACGCCGAGCACCTCCGTGCTGTCGGCGGCCTCGTTCTGGCGCAGGCTGATCCGCAGCGAGACGTTGTTCTTCAGTTCCGGCGACAGCTTGCCCTGCAACGACTGGGTGGCCAGCACGAGGTGCATGCCCAGGGACCGTCCCTTGGCGGCGACGTTCACCAGTTCCCGGACGAAGTCCGGAGCGGCGTCGAGCACCCGCGCGAACTCGTCGAAGATCATGACGAGTCTGGGTAACGGCGGCAGTTGCGCCTGTGCGTGACGTTTTTCCCAGTAGCGGTCGATCTCCCCCTCGTAGCGGGCCAGCAGGGACTCGCGCCGGCTCACCTCCGCGCGTATCGACGCCAGCACCCGCGCCGCGGCCGCGTCGTCGAAGACGTCGGCGACGGTCTCCCCGGTGGAACGGATGAGCGCGACCACGTGGGGACAGCGCTCGAAGGGCAGGAAGGCGCTGCCGCCCTTGAAGTCCACCAGCACCATGTTGAGTTCGTCCGGCCGGTTGGTCAGCAGCAGGGCCGTGACCAGGGTCTGCAGCAGGACGCTCTTGCCAGCGCCGGTGGCGCCACCGAGGATCGTGTGGGGCCCTTGCTCAGCCAGGTCGACGTGCACCGGCCCGCCGGCGTCCGCGCCGAGCACCACCCGGGTTCGTGGCCCTCGACCGTCGCCCCAGAGCGCGAGCACGTCGTCGCCCGTCGGCACGTCCAGGCCCAGCAGGTCGAGCAGGCGGACCCGGCCCGGGACGGCGTGCTGCGCTGCGGCGAGGGTGGCCCGGTCGCGCATCGGCGCCAACGAGCGGGCCAGACGTTCGGCTGTCGCGTCGTCGAGGGCGTCCGGCCGGCCGGTGACGGGCGGGTCGTCCAAACTGCGGGTGACTTTCACCGAGCGCTCGCCCACCTCGCACAGGCCCCGGCACTCGTTCATGCTGTGCCGGTCGGCGCAGATCACGTACACGCCGACCGCCGGACCGTCGCGCAGGACCACGTCCATGCCGGGCAGCTCCCGCAGGGCGAGAGCGCCGTCCAGGACGACGACGACCTCCGTGCCGACCTGACCGCCGGGCGCGGCGACCCGGTCGGCGCGTCGGGCGGCGACGAGACGGCGCAGCTCCCCCACCCGGGCGGCACGCGTCTGCGCGGTGTTGCCGATCCAGCACGGCACGGCCTCCCCCGCCCCGGCGTCGACGTGCGGCAACCATCGCGTCCAGCCCAGCCCGTCGGAGTCCCGTGCGGTGATCACGACCAGGCGCAGGTCGTCGGGACCGCGCAGGGTGGCCAGTTGGATCAGCAGCCACCGCAGCATGTCGGCCACGGGCTGGTCGGCCCCGACGACGCCGAGCACACCGGTGACCCGCAGGTCGACGGTCACCGGCACGGCCCGCACCGTCGGGGGCTCGAAGCCGGGCCAGGGCTCCCCGCGTATCGTCACGGAGGCCGGCTGGTCGGCGGTGCCGACGCGCAGGGTCAGGCCGTGCGGCGAATCCGATCGCCGCGTCCACAGGTCGGCACGCTCCCCCGTGGCCGTCTCGGCGATCCGGCTCGGCCCGGGGGCGAGCAGGTGACGGATCCTCTGTTCCTCCCGCACCTGGGACGTGATCTTGTCCTGGACGGCCTGCTTCGCGTCGGTGAAGGCCTTCTCCCGCTCCTGGCCCTGCTTCTCCTCCTGCGAGCTCATCACCAGGTACCCGATGACGGCCACGGCCGCGCCCAGCCACAGCATCGGTTGCTGCGTGACGAGCGCCGCCACCACGGCCACCCCCGCGCCGAGCAGGGCCATCGTGGCGGTACCCCGCACCGCGGGCTGGTGGACCGGCAGGGTCACCTCGACACTCGGCACGACCGGGGCCGGGGCGAAGGCCCGGTCGAAGTCGAGTCGCCCGTCCGGGGCGCGCACCACCCGCAGGGCACCGGCCCTGGCGGGGCTCCACCGCAGTTCGTCGGTTCCGACCCGCAGCACGGCGCGCGGGGTCAGCCTCGTCCGCCCGGCGATCCGCGCCCCGTCGACGAAGGTGCCGTTGCTGGAACCGCTGTCGACGACCTCGGCGGTGCCGTCGGCGTGGACGACCACCTCGGCGTGGCCGCGCCGGGACACGTCGGAATCGCGCAGCGGCACCGAAGCCCGGGAGCTCCGGGCGAGCGAGTGCCGGCCCGGGGGCAGCGCCACGGCGAGGCCGGCGTCCGGGCCGCTCACCACCTCCAGCACGCCGCCGGCGCCGGAGCCGACCGGGCGACCGACGGGACCGGGCCCGCCCACGCTGATGACCGCACCCGGCACCAGCGGACTGTCGGCCACCGTCGAGCGGCCGTCCAGTCGGACGGCGCGGACGAAGCACGGTCGGCCGTCGACCGGCACCGGCAGCGCCGAGAGCAGGGCACCCACGTTCGTGTCCGGCTCCGCGATCACCTCGGCGTCCGTGCAGAGCCCCGTCCCGGCGTCCCGGACCGTCACCCGGAGGATCATCGTCACCGCTCTGCCCCGAACGCCCACAGCCGGAGCCCGTCGTCGCCCCCGCACGCGAGGGTCTGGCCGTCGGGGCTCAGCGCCAGCGAGTCGCAGTCGGGACCGCTGAGCCGGAAGAGGTTGGTTCCCAGGACCCGCACCGTGCGCCCGGTCGTCGTCCGCCACACCCGGATGTCGTCCCAGGTGCGCGTGGCGAACAGGTCCCCGGGGCCGAAGGCGGTGGCGGTGACGCTGTTGGTGTTGCCGCGCAGGGTGGTCAGGATCCGGTCGGAGCCCGCATCCCGGATGAGAACGGAGTTGTCGGGCCGCACGGTCGCCATGGGACCGAAGGTGCCGGCAGGGCGGACGCTGGCGCCGCTGGTCGTCTGCCAGAAACGCCGGACGCCTTTCTCCTCGTCGACGCCGAGCAGGATCCGGCTGTCCGCGCTGAACCGGATGACGCCGACGTCGATGCCCTCGGCATCGACCGGAACTGGCCTGCCCAGGTTGGCCAGCCGCCACAGCGCGACGTTCCCGGCATAGTCGGCGACGGCGAACGCGGTGCCGTCGGGACTGAAACGCGCCGAGACGATCCGAAATTCGCTGTCGTCGACGGCGAGGGTGGCCGTGTTGCGCTGGGTGCTGACGTCCCACAGCTTGACGGCTCCACCGTCGTCGCCGCTGAGCAGCAACTTCCCGTCCGGGCTGAAGGTCAACGAGGTGACCTCGTCGGCGTGGCCGGACAGGATGGCGACGGCGTGCCCGGTGGCCACGTTCCACACGGTGATCGTGTCCTCGGCGGCGCTGCCGAGCAGAGTGCCGGCCGGCCCGTACGCCACCACCGACGTCGCGTCCTCGGTGAGGGTGACCAGGTCCCGGGCCTGGTCACGGTAGTAGTAGGTCCCCCCGATCAGGCCCAGGACGAGCAGGATCCACAGGACCAGGCCACCCCGGCGCGGGTTGACGTGACGGTTGGCCGCCGGGGGCCCGCCGGCGGCGCTGCCCGTCTCGTCCGCGACGGTGACGTGGTCCGGGACGGCGGCCTCGACCGCCTCCGCCATCTCCTCGGGGTCGGCGACGACGTCCCCCACGACCCAGATCGGACCGTCGTTGACCCGCTGCCGCAGGTAGCCCTTGAACGGCGGCACGGAGAGCGGGGCGGCCGCGGCCTTGGTGGCGAAGCCGACGGTGATCCTCGTTCGATCCACGGACCCTGCCGTGGCGGGGGCCACGATCAGCTCGCTCACGTCGCCCCAGCGCAGGACGACATCGGACCGCCCCTGCGCCGTCGGGGCCGCTGGGCCCTGGAGTACCAGCGCCTCCTCGGTGATCTTCAGCCGGCCCTGCCACGGGAAGTGCACACTGCTCGCTCCGACGGCCCACACGGCCGCCACCGCCACGATGACGGTGATCAGCGGCATGCTCAGCGTTTCGTGCAGCAGGATCCAGCCTGCCCATCCGGACAGCGCCAGCAGGACGACGAGAGCCAGCAGGTTGGCGCGGCGGATCGACTGCGGCGGCGACACCTGGAAGGCGGCGTCCGGGTCGGGCGGCGCGAGCCGGACCGGCCCGCGTGGCTCTGCCCCGGGGGCGGTCCTCCCGTGCAGGGTGGTGGGTTGCTGCTCCCAGTCGGCGGCCCCGGCCATGGGCCCGCCGGTTCCGCTGCCGGCCGCCCGGCCGGGCGCGGCGTCAGCGCCGGCGAGCAGCGTGCGGGCCTGCTCCAGCGTCATCCGTCGGTCCGGGTCCCGGGCGAGCAGTCCGGCGATCACGGTGGCCAGCGGCGGATCACAACGTACGGCCGGCAGGTCGTCGTGGAGGACCGCGCGGATCGTCGCCGCGGTGGAGGCGCGGTCGAACGGAGCCTCGCCGTTGACCGCCTGCACCAGAGTCACGCCGACCGACCACAGATCCGTCGCCGGGGTCGGCTCGGCACCGTGGAACAGCTCCGGCGCGAGATAGCCGGTGGAGCCCATCACGCCGTTGCGGGTCAGCCGACTGTCCTCGTCGGCCTGGGCGATGCCGAAGTCGACGAGCTTCACGTCGTCGCCGTCCAGCACCATGATGTTGCCGGGCTTGATGTCCCGGTGGACGACACCGGACGAGTGCGCCGCCGCCAACGCGTCGAGGATCCGCACGGCCATCGTGGTCACCCGGGCCGGCGGCAGTGCCCCGGCATGCTCCAGGACGTCGGCGAGACTCGGCGCCTCCACCAGCTCCGACACGATGTAGACCGCCTCGTCGTCGGCGTTGGCGGGCACCACGTCGTGGACGGCGGCCACGGCCGGGTGACTGATCCGCCCCGCCGTCCGCGCCTCGCGCAGTGCCCGCTGCCCGAACAGCGCGCGCTCCTCGGCCGGCAGGGCCGGGTCGGCACGTATCTCCTTCACCGCGACCGCCCGGCCGATCAGCTCGTCGGTCGCGCGCCAGACCACTCCCATCCCCCCGCGGCCGAGCACCTCGGCGAGCCGGTACCGCCCCGCCACCAGCCGCTGAGACGACCGGGAATCCTGCACGCCCACTCCTTGCCGACAGCCCGTAGAGTCACTGTGGACAGTACCGGGACGGCCCTGGCGGCAACGCCCCAGCACGGCCGGGGCACCGGCGTCACCAGCCGATCCGGCACCATCGGGCGGTGCCGGGTGACAGCCGGTCGGCGACGGATGTCAGGAGGCGGCAGGACCGATGGCGGAACGCTTCAGCCTGGATCCGGAGGGGATGCGTCAGCTGTCCAGGGGCCTGGACGCCGTCCGGTCCGAGGCGGCGGCCACCTGGCAACGACCCGACGCCCCGGGGTTCGCCGGATCCGACGCGGTGGCGGAGTCGTTGCAGCGCTTCGCCGAGGCCGCGGCACGGTCCCACCACGACCTGGACGAGTCGCTGCGACGCCTGGCGCGGTGGCTCGACCGGGCCGCCGACGGGCAGGTCTCGCTCGACGAGATGCTGAACCGCCAGGCGATTCCCGACCACACCAGCAGAAGGAGCGACACATGACGGATGTGAATGTCGGCTACGACGGGCTGCAGCGGGCGGCGTCGCAACTGAGGTCCGGGCAGGTGGAGATGACCCAGCGACTCCAGGCGCTCAAGTCCATGATCGACCAACTCGTGGGCAGCGAGTTCCGGACGCAGCTCGCCTCCGGGCGGTTCCAGGACTCGTACCAGCAGTGGTCCACCGGCGCGCAGAACATGATCGACGGCCTGGAGGGCATGTCGACGTTCCTCAACGAGGTTGTCCGGGAATACCAGGACCTGGACAACCGCCTCGCCGGCGGGCTCGGCTGACCGCCGCAGATGGAGAACTGGCTGGTCGTGGACCAGCGGACCGATCCGACGCCCGGGTCACCGGAACAGGTTCGTGCGCTGGCCGATCGACTGCGGCAGCAGGCCGACCAGTCCCGCAAGGCCGGCCAGCGGCTCCGTGGGGTGGCCGTCGACCGGGCCCGCCTCCGTCTGTGGGGTGACTACGCCGACGTCCTCGACGTCATGCTCGCCGAACTTCCCGACGACGCCGCCACGCTGACCACGGCATACGACGCCTGCGCGGCCGCCCTGTCCGGCTACGCACAGGAGTTGGATCAGGTCCAGACGGCGTCCCGGCTCGCCCTGCGGCAGGGCACCCAGGCGCACGAGCGCTACCAAGCGCTGTTGCAGCGGTTCTGTCAGGTGGTGCCCGTGTCCTTCCAGGGTGGCGGCATCTGGCGCGGGCTCGACGCGGCGTCGGCGGCGCACCTGAGCCAGGGCCTCCGGGAGCCCGAACGGCAGTGGGCCGTGGCGCTCGGCCGCGAAGCGGGCATGTGTGAGTTCGAACGGCAGACCGCCTGCCGGGCGGTGGCGGAGGCCGCCCACCGCCACCGGGACGCCGCGAACCGCTGCGCCCAGGCCGTCCTCGCCGCCGCGCCCCGCCTTCCCGCCCACCGGTCGCGGCGGACCACGCCGACCCGGCAGACGCAGCCGAAGGGCGCCAAGATCGTCTCGGCGTACCTGGAGAACGCCGACGTGTTCCGCACCGCCAAGGCGGCCGGCACCACGCCCCGCGGCCCGGCCGTGCTGGTGCTGCGCAACCGCCCGGACTTCGACAAGCGGGACTTCGACCGCAAGGCCAAGGACCTGGTCCGGCTCGGCCAGGACGGCCGGCTGAGCAAGGCCAAGTCGGACCGGACGTCCAACAACGTCTACCACCGCGGGGGCCGAGGAACCAAGCCGGGCAACCGGAGCCGCACCAACGTCTTCCGGGACCGCGTGACCCGCCGGCTGACCAGGAACAAGCGGCTGACCCAGCAGCACGGCAC
>NZ_JBVJGT010000039.1:0-32331 GCF_055587185.1 Micromonospora sp. NPDC048040
TCGGGCCGCGGCACGGGCCGTGGCTGCCCCGTACCCCGCCGCCGCAAGCACTGAGCACCGCCGAACGCGACCAGGTCCTGGCCCTGCTGAACTCGCCCGCCTACGCCGACCTGGCGATCCCGCAGGTCTGGGCCAGGGAACTCGACGCGGGCCGCTACCACTGCTCGATGTCCACGATGTATCGGATCGCCCGTGCCGCGGGGCAGAGCCGGGAACGTCGCCGGCTGGCGACCCATCCGCCGCGGGTACGCCCCGAACTGGTCGCGACCGGGCCCGGTCAGGTGTGGTCCTGGGACATCACCGCGTTGAAAGGACCCGTCAAAGGTGTTTGGTTCAAATGCTATGTCGTTATCGACATCTACTCGCGTTACGTGACCGGCTGGCTTGTCGCTGCCGGCGAGGACGCGGTCGTGGCCCGCGACTTCCTGGCCGCCGCAGTCAGCCGAAACGGGATCGAGCCGCACACCATCCACGCGGACCGCGGCGGCGCCATGGTATCGAAGCCGGTATCGGAAATGCTCACCGACCTCGGCGTCCTACGCTCGCATTCACGACCCCGTACCTCGAACGACAATCCGTACTCCGAGGCCCAGTTCAAGACCATGAAATACGTGCCGGACTTCCCGGACCGGTTCGGATCCCTCGCCGACGCCAGAGCCTTCTGCGACGGCTTCTTCACCGCCTACAACCACGAACACCGGCATTCCGGGATCGGCTGGCACACCCCGGCATCCGTGCACTACGGCACCGCCGAGCAGATCCGCGAGCAACGCCAGGACACCCTCGACGCAGCCCACACCGCGCACCCCGACAGATTCAACCACCGGCCACGCGCACCCAAACTGCCCGACGAAGCGTGGATCAACCAGCCAACCCAGCAGACACAGACCGTCTCAGTTTGACTTGACAACTACCGTTACTGAGGTCCATGTTGGCTCTCTACTTCCTTGAGCAGGTCGATGGACTGCCGGCGGGGCAGAGCCTCGTTACGCACACTTTCCCACCGAGCTTGAAGCGTAGCTACGTCATCGTCTTTGTCGATGACGACACCGGCAAGCTGGTTCTCCAGGTGCCCGACCCATACGCCCTCCCTGGAGCGTGCCAGGGCGAACGGGCCCGACAGGCCCACATGCAGTCCGCTCGCCGCAGGGATGACGTGCACATGGATGTGTGGCAGCTCGGCGAGAGCGATCAGGTGGGCGATCTGCTGCGCCATGACGACACTGATGCCGTCGCCGTAGCGGCGCAGTGCTGACTCGTCGAGCACCGCGACGAACTGGGGTGGTCGATCGCTCGTCAGGATCTTCTGTCGCTCCACCCGAGCCGACACGCGCTGCTCCACTTCGTCAGTGGTGAGGATGTCGACTGACCGAAGCACGGTGTGGGCGTATTCCTCTGTTTGAAGCAGACCGGGGATCAGGTTCGGCTCGAAGTAGCGGAGTTGGGTCGCCGCGCGTTCGGCGTCGAGCCAGGGGAGGAACCAGGACGGCGCGCCGATGCTGGCGACGAGCCGTTCGAAGAGCCCGCCGGTCTTGAGCGCCCGGTCGGCGCCCTTGAGGAAGTCCATCGTCAGGGCGCGGGTGCCGCCCTCGACGGCGCTGACGTGGGACGCGCTGAACCCGGCACCCCGACCGAACGTCTCCTGCGTCATGCCGGCACCACCTCGGGCGCGGCGGATCTCGGCCACGACGAAGGCGGCGAGCGGACTCGGCACGTCGGCCATTCAGGGCCTCCCAGTTTGAAGATCGACTACCCACGGCGCCACCCGCCGGGCGCGGCCTCGGCCAGCCCCACCCGGACTCCCGCAGAGCCTTCCGAGCGTAGTCGCCTCCACAGCAGAGTGTCACCAGCGAGGGCCGCTCGTGGAGCACTGGCCGGGGGCGGTCCTCGTGGGGGCCGCCCCCGGGCGAGCATCCGTCGGCGGCCCCCGTCCGAGCACAGGCCAACGGACATGGCGACGGACGGGAGGCAGGCGTGACGGGCGACGGGCCGCGCCGGGAGGGCGCGATCGTGACGGGCGAGGTGATCCGCGTGCCGGAGGACTCCTACCGGTTCGGCACCGGGATCCTCACGCTGTACGTCACCGAGATCCTCAGCCGCGGGCCGTTCGGGGGCGCGGAGTGGGTCGAGCTGCGCGGTCGGGAGCTGACCCCGGACGGCACGCTCCGGCCACGCGAGCGGTACGCCTTCGTCCGGGTGGACCGGGCGACCGTCGTCACGGTGCCGGCGCGGTGACCCGCCGCCGCGACCACCTGCCGTCCCGGCCCACCTGGCGCTGCGCGGCCTGCGGGATCGCCTGGCCGTGCTCGGCGGCGAAGCTGCGGTTGCTCGGCGAGTACCGCACCGACCGGACCGCGCTGTTGGTCTATCTCGGCACCCTCCAGGCCGAGGCGGCCGGGCAGCTCGCGGAGCTGGACGGCGAGCGGCCGTGCACGGACCTGGCCGAGCGATTCACCGGCTGGGCCCGCCCGCGCGGGTAGGTGGTCCCCTGATCCCGCCCGGGCCGGTCTTCCCGTGGGCCGGCCCGGGCGGTCCCCTCGCCGTGCGGTGGACGCTCGCTTATCGGGTCGAGCGGTCCGGCCATGGCCGGGAGGGTCACGCCCCGGTTGACTGGCGGGGACGACGACGGGGGAGGAAGACCTGTGTCCGAGATGATCCGCACCGCCGCCCTGGCCGGGGCGACCCTGACCACCGGGCTGGTGGCGGGGCTGTTCTTCGCGTTCACCTGCGCGGTCATGCCGGGTCTCGGCGCGACCGACGACCGGACGTTGATCGGCACCATGCAGTCGATCAACCGGAAGATCCTCAACGGCTGGTTCCTGGGGGCCTTCCTCGGCGCGCTGCTGCTGCTCGCCCTGGCCGCCGCCCTGCACCTGACCCGGGGCGGCCCGGCCCTGCTCTGGACCGTCGCCGCGCTGGCCTGCTACCTGGTCACCTTCGTCGTCACCGTACGCCTCAACGTGCCGCTGAACGACCGGCTGGAGGCCGCCGGCCCGGTGGACCGGATCGGCGACCTGGCCGAGGTGCGGGCCTGGTTCGAGGCGGCCTGGGTGCGCTGGAACATGGTCCGCACGCTCTCCTCGGTGGCCGCGTTCGCGTGCCTGATCGGCGCCCTGCTGACCCGGCGCGGCTGACGGCCCCGCCGGGCCCGGTCGCGGCTGACCGCCCGCCGGCCGGCCCGCCGGCACCGCCCGTCACCCGCTGCCGCCACCGCCGGGAGGCCGGGACACCGGGAGGCGGGAGGCCGGGAGGTCGACAGGCATGGGCGGGCCGGCGTGGGGGAACCGTGCCCGCATGAGGATCAGCAGCACCCCGGCCGTCGCGGCCTCCGGCGAGGAGACCGGCCCCGACGGCGTACGGGAGCCGGCCGGCGAGGTGCACGCCTGGCTGCCGGGCCAGAACCAGACCGTCTGCGGGCTCCCGCTCAGCCGGACCCGGCTGCGCCGCTTCCCCCACGTGCGGTTCGAGTACCGGTCGACGGACGTGCTCACCGGGGCGGACCCGGTCGGCCGGATCTGCCCGCGCTGCCTGGCCGCCTCCGACGGCCGACGCCGGGACGAGAAGAAGAGCTGGGTGCGCCACTCGCCCCGCCCCTGACGGCCGCCGCTGCCGTCCGCCCCTGACAGCCGCCCGGGATGGCTGCCGGGCGCGGCGATTGGCGGGCGGCTGACCGGGTACGGGGTCGGGCATGCGGATCGTGGTGGTGGGCGCGACCGGCAACGCCGGCACCGCCCTGTTGCGCCGGCTGCGCCGGGAACGCGGAGTGGACCTCGTCGGGGTGGCGCGCCGGCTGCCGGGGCCGGACCCCGGCGAGCCGTACGACCAGGTGGAGTGGCACTCCTGCGACGTCGGGCTGCCGGGCGCGGCCGACCAGCTCGTGGAGGTCCTCGCCGGGGCCGACGCGGTGGTGCACCTGGCCTGGCAGATCCAGCCCAGCCACGACCAGCGGGTGCTGCGCCGGACCAACGTCGGCGGCAGCGCGGCGGTGGTCGACGCCGTGGTCCGCGCGAACGTGCCGGCCCTGGTGGTCGCCTCGTCGGTCGGCACGTACGCGCCCGGCCCGAAGGACCACCCGGTCTCCGAGCGCTGGCCGGCGACCGGGGTGCCCGGCTCGTCGTACAGCCGGGACAAGGCCGAGGTGGAGGCGTTGCTGGACCGGGCCGAGCGGGAGCACCCGGGGCTGCGCGTGGTGCGGATGCGGCCTGGCCTGAACTTCCAGCGGGCGGCGGCCACCGAGATCACCCGCTACTTCCTCGGCCCGTTCGCGCCGGTCCGGCTGCTCCGCTTCGGCCGCATCCCGCTGGTGCCGACGCACCGGCGGCTGCGGATGCAGGCGGTGCACACCGACGATGTCGCCGACGCGTACGCCCGGGCGGTCCTGGGCGACGCGCGCGGCCCGTTCAACGTCGCGGCGGACCCGGTGCTGACCCCGGAGCTGGTGGCCCGGCACTTCCACGGCTGGACGGTGCCCGTGGCCGCCCCGGTGCTGCGCGCCGCCGCCGCGCTCACCTGGCGGGCGCGGTTGCAACCGATCGACGCCGGCTGGGTGGAGCTGGCCCTGAACGCGCCGCTGATGTCGAGCGAGCGTGCCGAGGCGGAGCTGGGCTGGCAGCCGCGGCACGACGCGGTCAGCGCGCTGAAGGAACTCTTCGCCGGGATGGCCGACGGCGCGCGCACCGCCAGCCCGGCGATGTCCGCCGCAGGCGGCCGCCCCGCCGCCCTGCTGCGGGGCCGCCCCGCCGGCCACGGCAACCCCTACTGACGCACGCCGCCCCGACCGGCCCCGAGTTCAGGGGCGGGCGCCCTGCCGGGGGCGGGTCACGGGCGGGAGAGGGCGAAGGCGGTCAGGAATCCGGCCACGGTGACGAGGCCGACCAGCAGGTGGGCGTCCTCGAACGCCTCCGGGACCATGGTGTCGGTGATCATCGCCAGGATGGCGCCGGCCGCCAGCGCGGTGATCGCCGCGAGCGCCGCCGGCGGGGCGTCGCCGAGCAGCGTGAAGCCCGCCACCGCCGCCACGCCGCTGACCAGGGCGATCGCCGACCAGAGTGCGAAGACGTACCGCCGGGAGCGGCCGGCCCGGCGCATGCCGGCCGCGCTGGACAGGCCCTCCGGCACGTTGCTGAGGAAGACCGCGACCACGGTGACCAGGCTGACCGGCCCGCCGGCCAGCAGGCTGGCCCCGATCACCACCGATTCGGGTACGCCGTCCAGCAGCGCGCCGACCGCGATCGCGGAACCCGAGCCGGGCCGCTCGCCCTCGGAGGGCTGCCGGTCGCCGGACCGCTTGCGGTGCCGCGCGCCCCACCGGGCGAGCAGCAGGTTCGCCAGGGTGTAGGCGAGCGCGCCGCCGGCCGCGCCGAGCGTCGTGGGCAGCAGGCCGCCCTTCTCGTGCGCCTCCGCGATCAGCTCGAACGAGACGGCGGAGAGCAGCACCCCCGCCCCGAACGCCATGACCGACGCGATGACCCGCTGCGGCACCCGGGCGAACCAGCCCACGGCCGCCCCGAGCAACAGGGCGGACCCGGCCAGCAGCCCCCACCCACCCGCCTGCAACCACTCCGGCATTCCCGGGACCGTACCCCGTCGGCGCGCCCGCCAACCGGGGTCAGAAGTCGGCGAACAGGTACGGCAGGTGACGCGGGAAGAGGCGGCGCAGCTCCGCCGCCGCGTCCGCCGGCACCTCGCCCAGCCCCCGCAGGCCCACCTCCACCGGGTCGAGCACCCCGTACGCCAGGGCCGAGATCCCGGCGGCGGTCAGCGTGGCGGTGGGCGGCTCCCCGGCGGTGGCGGCGGCGCCGGTGACCAGTTCCAGCGCGCCGGTCGTGCCGTCCAGCAGGTACGAACCGGCCAGCCAGCGGTCACCGGTCAGCTCGACGCGCACCCGGCCCGGCCCCGTGGGCAGCCCGGCCAGCGCGTCCACCGACAGCAGCCGGGCCATCGGCGCCGACGAGCCCGGCCGGGCCACCCGCGCCTCGACGTGCACGGCCAGGTCGGTCAGCCACAGCTCCGGCGCCTCGTCGACGGGGAGCTGGACGCTCACCCGCTCCACCTGGTCGACGTGCTGGGCGAAGAACCGCAACAGCAGCGCGCGGGCCACCGGGTCGGTGACGAGCAGGTCGTCGGCGACCAGCGTGCCGCCGTGGTCGTCGATCCGGTAGGTCACCGCGCCCGTGACCGTCCCGCCGACCCGGGCGGTGAGCAGCCACCGCTCGTCGCGGTCGCGCAGCCCGACGTCCCGGTAGTCGGGGAAGATCGCGAAGCCGTGCCGCTCGCGCAGGCAGCGCTCGGTGAACCCGCGCCAGGTCGGGTAGCCCGCGCCGATCCGCTCCCAGCCCACCTCGCCCGGCAGGTCGGCGCGGAGCAGTTCGCCGAGGTCGGCCGGCGAGAAGGTGGCCGTGCGGGCCTTCGGCAGCCCGACGTAGCCGAACCGGGCGTAGAACGACGACCGGAACGGCCAGAGCGCGGTCAGCGCATGCCCCTCGTCGCGCATCTCGTCGAGCAACTGGTGCAGCAGGGCCCGGACGTGTCCCTGCCGGCGGGCCAGCGGGTGGGTGGTCACCCCGGCGACGCCGGCCATCGGCAGCACCGTGCCGCGCAGGTTCTGCCGCATGGGCACCGCCGAGGCGGCGGCCACCGTCGTGCCGTCGGCCTCCGCGACCAGCGTCCGGTTGCCCTCGTTGTAGGGCAGGTAGTCGCGGTACTCCTCCGTCCGGCCGGGGCGGGACGGCGACGTCTCGAACGCGTACGCCTGGAGCGGGAAGCTGGTGGTCAGGCGCTCTTCGGAGTGCACCCGGCGGATGGTCATCCGCCAATCCCATCCCGGCTTCCCAGCCGGCGCAACCGCAATTGCCGGAAGCGGTCGCCGCGGCCGGGTTCGCCCGGCCCCGGCGTCGCCTGACCGCCGCAACGGTCAGGCGATCGGCAGGTGGCGCGGGTGCCGGCGGCGGCGCAGCCGGACGCTGAACACGGCCGCCACGGTGACGACCAGCAACCGCACGAAGAACGGCACGGAGATTCCATCCCGGCAACATGGCGACACGACCCAGGTGGCGCAACTACCTGGCCGGCGGCACGGATCCCCGCGCACGGGGAACCGGGGCGCGTCAGACGGCGGTGACGTCGGAGACCACGACGGTGACGTTGTCCGGCGCGCCGGCCTGGTGGGCGAGCTTGACGAGCTGCTCGCCGCACTGCTGGCGGTCGGCGTACGTGCTCAGCGCCGCGGCGATCGTGGCGTCCTCGACGTAGTCGGACAGGCCGTCGCTGCACAGCAGCAGCCGGTCGCCGGCGGCCACGGTCAGTATCCCGATCGCGGGCGGCGTGTCCGCACCCTGCACCGCCCGGGTCACCAGCGACCGCTGCGGGTGGTGGCGCGCCTGCTCCGGCGAGAGCGCCCCCTGGTCCACCAGTGCCTGGACGAAGGTGTCGTCCCGGGTGAGCTGGGTGAGCTGGGCGTCGCGCAGCAGGTAGCAGCGGGAGTCGCCGACCTGGGCCAGCACCAGCGCGTCCCCGGCGAGCAGGGCGGCGGTGAGCGTCGTACCCATGCCGTCACGGGCCGGGTCGACGGTGATGGCGGCGTGGATGCGCCGGTTGGCGGTGCTCACCACGGCCCGCAGCGCGTCGGCGGCCTCGTCGGGGGTGGTCGGCGGGCTCAGCTCGTCGAGGATGCGGATGACGATCTCGCTCGCCACCTCGCCCGCGGGCAGGCCGCCCATGCCGTCCGCGACCGCGACGAGGCGGTCACCGGCGAGGGCGGAGTCCTCGTTGTTGGTGCGGACCAGGCCGATGTCGTTGAGGATGGCCGAGCGGAGGATCAGCGTCATGGGGTCAAGCTTGCCAAGAACACCCTGCCGCCGTCTCTACGCACTACTGCGTAGGGTGTGGGAATGATGCCGGTGTCCATGGTCGGGCGCGCCGGTGAGCTGGCCGAGCTCGACCGGGCATGGTCCACCGTGGTCGATTCCCGGCGCTCCGCGCCGGCCGTCGCGGTGATCACCGGTGAGGCCGGGGTGGGCAAGTCGCTGCTGGTCGCGGCCGCCCTGGACGCCTTCGCCCCGCGCCCGGCGGTGGTGCTCTCCGGCGCGGCCCGGGTGCACAGCCCCGCCCCGTACGACTGGCTGGCCGCCGTTCTCACCGGTCGGGACACGAGCGGGCTCGACCTGCCGCCGGACGCGCTGGCCTGGCTGGCCCAGCAGCCCACCGCGCCGCGCGAGCGCTACGCGCCGGGCACCCTGCTCCGGCTCGCGGTGCGGGTCGTCCGGCTGCTGGTCGGCGCAGGCCCGGCCGTGCTGGTGGTGGAGGACCTGCACGCCCTCGACCCGGCCAGCCTGAACCTGGTCGGCGAGTTGGCCGCCGCCGCCGACCTGCCGGCGCTGTTGGTGGTGGCCACCCGGCCCGCCGCCGACGCGGTCGCGCCGGACCTCGCGGTCCGCGCGCTGGCCCGGCTCTGCGGCGTCCGGGGTGCCGTCCGCCAACACCTCGGACCGCTGCTCCCGGCCGAGGTCGCCGAGGTGCTGACCCAGGTGTACGCCGACCCGCGCCCGTCCGGTCGCCTGGCGCGCGCGGTCTGGCGGCGCACCGGCGGCAACCCGTACGCGCTGACCGAACTGCTCGCCGCGCACGCCGGCCAGGGGCCCGAGGCGTTGCTCCGCCCGCCGCCGTCGGCACCACCGGCCCCGTCGACGGCGGCGGCTCGGCCCACGGCGGCTGCTCGGCCCACGGCGGCGACCCGGTCGGCACCAGCGCGGTCGGCGGCGGTGGCGCCCCGGCCGGCCGACCCGGTCGACGCCGAGCTGACCGGGCGGGAGATCGAGGTGCTGGGCTGCCTGGTCGCCGGGATGTCCAACAAGCAGGCCGCGCGGGCGCTCGGCATCTCGGTGCGGACGGTCACCGTGCACGTGTCCAACCTGCTGCGCAAGACCGGGTCGGCGTCGCGTACGGAGGCGGCGATCTGGGCGGTGCGGCGGCGGTTGCCGGCGCCGACGCCGGTCGACGGCTGAGCCGCCCCGCGCGACCGGACCGCCGGGCCGGCCGCCCCCACCGCGCGTGGCCGGACCGTTGCGCCGCCGCGCCCGACCCCACCGTCGGCCGGCCGCCCCGGCGTCGTCGGTGGTGCGGGGTCAGCGGCGGGGATAGCGGAGCAGGAGGCTGGCGGCGACCTCCTCGTCGCCGACGGCGGCGTACACGTGCGGCACGTCCGACGTCCAGCGCAGGTGCTCGCCGGCGGCGGCCGTCAGCGGCGCGTCCACCGGGCCGGCGCGCAGCACGCCCGCGAAGACGGTGATGTGCTCGGTGACGCCCGGCTGGTGCGCGGGGGAGAGCTGCTCCGGGCCGGGCGCGACCAGCATCCGGTACAGCTCGTAGGTGGCGTCGGTGTCCTCGAAGACCTCCAGCAGGATGGCGGTGACCGCCGCGCCGCGGACGGTCGGTCCGGCGGCCGGGCCCGAGAGCACGGCCGTCAGCGGCACGCCGAGCTGCGCCGTGATCGCGTAGAGCGTCTCCAGGGTCGGGTTGCGGGTGCCGTTCTCCAGCCCGGAGAGCGTCGCCTTCCCCACCCCGGCCAGCCGGGCGAGGGTCGACAGGGACATCCCCCGTTCCTCGCGCAGCGCGCGTACCCGGCGGCCGACGGCGTCGGCTCCGGGATCGGGGTGCGGTGGGCGGGCTGGTGACGGGTGCGGCACCCCGCTATCGTGCTACAGGTTCTTGTTCCGTAAACGGAACGATCGGGGTGGGGGATGGCGGGACGGACACAACCGTTGCTGGCGGGCGTGGTGACCGCGCTGGTGGGATTCGCCAGCTCGTTCACCGTGGTGCTGGCCGGCCTGCGGGCCGTCGGTGCCACCGACGCGCAGGCCGCCTCCGGGCTGCTCGCGGTCTGCGTCGCGTCCGGGATCTCCGCCGTCTGGCTGGGCCTGCGGCACCGGATCCCGATGAGCGTCGCCTGGTCCACCCCGGGCGCCGCGCTGCTGGTCGCCACCGGTCCGGTGCCCGGCGGGTGGCCCGTCGCCGTCGGGGCGTTCCTCGTCTCGGGCGTGCTGATCGTGGCCGCCGGGCTGTTCCCGGCGCTCGGTCGGGCCGTCGCGGCGATCCCCCGGCCGATCGCGGGCGCCATGCTGGCCGGCGTCCTGCTGCCGCTGTGCACCGCCCCGGTCCGCGCGCTGGTCGAGGTGCCCCGGCTGACCGCGCCCGTGGTGCTGGCCTGGCTGCTGCTGCACCGGTTCGCGCGCCGCTGGGCGGTGCCGGGCGCGCTGGTCGTGGCGGTGGCGGCGATCGCGCTGACCGCCCCGGTCGCCGGCCTCGGCGGCGCGCGGCTGCTGCCCGCCGTCGAGCTGACCGCGCCGGCCTGGAGCGTCCCCGCCCTGGTCGGCCTGGCGCTGCCGCTCTTCCTGGTCACCATGGCCGCGCAGAACGTGCCCGGGATGGCGGTGCTGGTCGGCTACGGCTACCGGCCGCCGTTCGGGGCCGCGCTGCGGGCGACCGGGCTGACCAGCCTGGCCGCCGCGCCCGCCGGCGGGCACGCGGTCAACCTCGCGGCCATCACCGCCGCGCTGGCCGCCGGCCCGGACGCCCACCCCGACCCGGACCGGCGCTGGATCGCCTCGGTCACCGCCGGCACGGGGCTGGCCCTGCTCGGCCTGGGCGCCGGGGCGGCCACCGCGTTGATCGCGCTCGCCCCGCCGGTGCTGATCGAGGCGGTCGCCGGGCTGGCGCTGCTCGGCGCGCTGGCCACCGCGCTCACCTCGGCGCTGGCCGAGCCGGCCGCCCGGGAGGCCGCTGTGGTCACTTTCGTGGTCACCGCCTCCGGGGTGACCCTGCTCGGCGTGGGTGGCGCCTTCTGGGGCCTGGCCGCCGGCGGGCTGATGCTCCTGCTCTTCCGCCGCCGCTCCGACGAGCCGGCCGCGTCGCGGCCCGCCCCGCCCGAGCCGGCCGCGCCCGAGCCGGTGGCCGCGTCGCTCCGGCCGGCTCCGGTCGGGCCGGACTCCCCCGCCGGCGCCGCGTCGCCGCGCGGCGCCCGGGTCGGCGGCGACTGACCCTCCGCGCCCGGTCGGGCTGGATCGTCCACGACATCGGCTCGACGGCGTGTGGGCGTACCGGCCCGGGGCCGGCCGGTACGCCGGCGTCACTCCTCCGGGGGCAGGGCGCCGGCGGGGACGTCGAGGCGTACCCGGCCGTCGGCGACGGTGGCGATCTGCTCGGCGAGCACGTAGACCGCGCCGGTGCGCGCCAGGTCGGTGGAGACCTTTAGGTAGCCGCTGTGCAGCAGCCGGGCCGCCAGGTCGGCCGGCACGTCCGGCTCCTCGACCGCCGTCGACTCGATCAGCTCGTCCAGGCTGCTGCCCGGATCGGCGGTCGGCGCCTGCACGGTCACCGCGTTCGGGTCGCCCCGCTGCACGAGGTCGACCGTGCCGACCTCGGTGCCGTCGACGTCGACCACCCGCATGCCCGTGGTGACCCGGGAAACCATCGCCTGCTGCTCGGTGCCCTGATTCATTCTGGCGCGGTTCCCGGCCCCCGCTCCGGCTAAACCGCCCGTACCCGCCCGCCGGCCTTTCTCACAGCTCCGGCGACCACGCGCTCGGCGGCCGGGGGGAGAGCTCGCGCCAGCTGTCGGTGCCCTGGAGCAGCGCCCGGACCGTCTCCTCGGCCTCCTCGACGCTGTCGTACTCGTAGAACTGGGAGACGCCCTCGGAGCCGCCGGCGCGCTGCTCGACGTGCCACCGGTCGGCGTCCACCCGGAGGAAGACGTCCCGCCGCGCCAGCCGGCCCCATTTCCCGTTCCACCAGTGCTTCCGCTGCTCCATGGCGGGGACTCTATCGAACATGCGTACGAAAGAGTGCGGCCCCCGCGGGATTCCCGCAGGGGCCGATGTGCCTGTGCCGGATTCAGCGCGCAGTGGGCGGTTCCTGCCGGCGACCGAGCACGTCGTCGAGCGCGCCGCGCTGCTGACCTGGGGTGGTGTGGCCGGCGGCGACCAGGGCGTCCCGGATCTCGGTGAGCAGCCGGACCTCCTCGCTCGGCGCCTTCGGCGGCGGCTCCTCGCCCCGCTTGCGCCGCTCGGCCAGCTTGTTCATCGGGAACACCACGAGGAAGTAGAGGGCCGCCGCGGTGAGCACGAAGGTGATCAGCGCGTTGACGAACGCCACCCAGTCGAACGGGATGCCCCGGAAGGTCGGCGTCGAGCCGGTGAGGCCGTTCTTGCTGCCGGTGAGCAGGGCGATGAGCACCCGGACGAACGGTTCCAGGAACGACTTGGTGAGCTGGGTGACCACGCCCGTGAACGCGGCGCCGATGACGACGCCGACCGCGAGGTCGACGACGTTTCCGCGCATGATGAAGTCTTTGAAGCCCTTGAGCATCCGTACTCCCGAGGTGTCCGGTCTTCCGTCCGGCACAACCTATGCCCCGGGTGGCGGCTCCAGAAAAGCGCCGGCCTCGATCGCCGCCCGGCCCGGGTCGCCGGCGCGGATCGCCTCGACCAGCCGGGAGTGGTCGACGTAGCGCTCCGGCTCCAGCGCGCCGCCCATCGACTGGGTGATCGTGCTGCGCAGCGCGGCGCCGACCGAGGCGTACAGCTCGGCGAGCATGCCGTTGTGCGCGGCCGCCACCACGGCGGTGTGCAGCGCGGCGTCGGCCTCCACGAACTCGTCGACCCGGCCGCCGAGCCAGGCCGCCTCGCGCACGGCGAGCGCGCCGTCGAGCGCGGCCAGATCCTCGGGCGTACGCCGCAGCGCGGCGAGCCGGGCCGCCTCCACCTCGAAGGCGCGCCGCACCTCGACGACCTCGGCCGCCCGGTCGACGGTGAGCCGGCGGGCCACCACCGGGGCCAGCTCGTCGGTCGACACCACGTACGTCCCGGAGCCCTGCCGGCACTCCAGCACCCCGGCGTGCACCAGCGCCCGCACGGCCTCGCGGACCGTGTTCCGCCCCACGCCGAGCGCCGCGACCAACTGCGGCTCGGTGGGGATCCGACCGCCCACCGGCCACTCGCCGCCGAGGATCCGCTCCCTGAGCTGCGCGATGGTCTGCCGAACGCGGTGCCCACGGGGCGGCGCGGTGGCGGAATCAACCGACGGTGGCACTGGTTACAACTCCTGCCCGGAATTCATCCCATGATTGTAGGTTCAACGGTATGACCCCGCCACCACCCACCGCCACCGCCGGCGTCTCCGCCGCCACCGCCGACCCGATCCCGGCCCCGGACGGCGTGCCGGTCGCCCCCGCCGTGGAGCGGGCGAAGCCGGGCCGGCCCGTGCACCCGGCCACCGGGGGCGTGCTGGTGCTGGTCGGGATGCTGCTGGTCGCGGTGAACCTGCGGGCCGCCGTGACCAGCCTCGGGGCGCTGCTCGACGAGGTGCGGGACGGCCTGGGGCTCTCCGGGACGATGGCCGGCCTCGTCACCACCCTGCCCACCATCGCCTTCGCGGGGCTCGGCGCGCTCACCCCGTGGCTGGTCCGCCGGTTCGCCCCGGCCCGGGTGCTGGTGGTCGCGATGCTCGCGCTCGCCGCCGGTCAGGTGCTGCGGGTGGTCACCGACTCCGCCCTGGTCTTCGTGCTCACCAGCGCGCTGGCACTGGCCGGCATCGCGGTGGCGAACATCCTGCTGCCGATGCTGGTCAAGCAGCACTTCCCGCACCGCACCGGGCTCGTCACCGGGGCGTACACGATGGCGCTCACCGCGGGCACGACGGTGGCCGCCGCGTCGGCGGTGCCGGTGGCGCACGCCTTCGGCTCCTGGCGGGTCGGGCTCGGGGTCTGGGCCGGGCTGGCCGCGGTGGCCGTGCTCCCGTGGGTGCCGCTGGCGCTGCGGGCGCGGGCCGCCGCGCGGCGGGCCACCCCGACCGAGGCCGTCGCGCCCCGCACCCGGATCCGGCCCGGCCGCACCCGGCTCGGCTGGGCGATGGCGGTCTACTTCGGAGCGCAGTCGCTCAGCGGGTACGCGATCATGGGCTGGCTGGCCCAGTTGTTCCGGGACGCCGGCTACCACCCGGAGACGGCCGGGCTGCTGCTCGCCGGGGTGACCGCCCTCGGCGTGCCCATCGCCCTGCTGATGCCGACGCTGGCCGGCCGGCTGCGGACGCTGCGCCCGCTGGTGCTCTCGCTGACCGCCGCGTCGACCCTGGCCTACCTGGGGCTCGCCCTGGCCCCGCACGGCGCGGCGCTGCTCTGGGTGGCCCTGCTGGCGATCGGGCAGGGCGCGTTCCCGTTGATCCTGACGGTGATCGGCCTGCGGGCCCGGACCGCCGAGGGAACCGTCGCGCTGTCGGCCTTCGCGCAGAGCACCGGCTATGTCATCGCCGCGCTGGGGCCGCTGCTGGTGGGCATCCTCTACGAGGCGACCGGCGGATGGACCGCCCCGATCGGGTTCCTGCTGGTGGCGCTGGCCGTGCAGACCGCCGCGGGCCTGGTGATCGCCCGTCCCCGGCACATCGAGGACGAGGCGTGAGGAGGAACGGTCAGGAGGAGGCCGGCGTGGGGTCGCCCGCCACGGCCTGGTCGACCGTCGGGTAGGTGTGCAGCACCTCGACGAGGCCGCTCACCTCGAGGATGCGGAGCACCCCCCGCTGCGGGGCGGCCAGCCGCACCACGCCCCCGGCCTCGTCGCAGCTGTTCTTGGCGCGGACGAACACCGACAACCCGGTGGAGTCGCAGAACGAGACGTTCGCCAGGTCGAAGACGAGCCGGCTGCGGCCCTTGTCGAGCAGGTCGGTGATCTGGTCCTGCAACTGCGGTGCGGTCGCCATGTCCAACTCGCCCGCGACCGACACGACGACCACGTCGCCGCGCTGTTCCGTGTGCACCGTCAAGGACATTCGCCAGACCTCCCGTTATCGGGGAAACGGTATCCCACGATCGGGGTGGTACGCAGAACGGGAACCGGTATCCGGTGGCCACCGTCATTCGCTTGCCGTGCGGCAACTAGCGACCCGACCTCCGATGATAGAGTCCGCCGGTCCAGGTCGAAGGGGGTTTGCCATGGCGCTGAGCGCCGAGGAGAGCGGCCGGCTGGCGAGCCTGCTGACAGGTCATGCCGAGCGGATCACGCAGCGCTGGACGGAGATCGCCGCCGGGTCGCTGCGCGGGCGACTCAGCCAGGGAGAACTGCGCCGGCAGGTGCAGGAGCTGCACGGCAGCATGGTGACCGCCGCCGAGCACGGTGCCGTCGACCTCGACGCCGAGCAGGCCACCGAGCTGCGCGCCGTGCTCGCCGAGCTGTCGCGGGGCCGGGCCCGGCAGGGCTTCTCCGCCTCCGAGACCGCGATCAGCGTGTTCGCGCTCAAGGAGGCGCTGCTGGAGCTGATGGAGGCCGAGGGTGGCTCCGGGACGCTCCGCGACTACGTCGCCTTCTCCGGGCTGATCGACCAGATGGGCCTGTTCACCTTCGAGAGCTTCGTCCGCACCCGCGAGAGCCTCATCGCCGACCAGGCGGAACAGCTGCTCGAACTCTCCACCCCGGTGGTGAAGCTCTGGGAGGGCGTCGTCGCCGTGCCGCTGGTCGGCACCCTCGACTCGGCCCGCGCCCAGGTGGTGATGGAACGGCTGCTCCAGACCCTGGTCGACACCGGCTCGCCGTACGCGATCATCGACATCACCGGCGTACCGGCGGTGGACACCCAGGTCGCCCAGCACATCCTGAAGACCGTGGTGGCCGCCCGGCTGATGGGCGCGGACTGCATCATCTCCGGCATCCGGCCACAGATCGCGCAGACCATCGTGGCCCTGGGCATCGAGTTCGGCGACATCGCCACCAAGGCGAGCCTCGCCGACGCGCTGCGGCACGTGCTCCGGCTCACCGGGGTCGAGACCGGCCGCCGGCTGCCGCGCCGGGAGGCGTGATGGAGCGGGTGCCGATCCTCAAGATCGGTGAGATCCTGCTGGTCTCCATCCAGGTCGACATGTCCGACCAGACGGCGGTCCAGCTCCAGGAGGACCTCGCGGAACGGATCGTGGCGACCGGCTGCCACGGCGTGATCATCGACATCACCGCCCTGGACATCGTGGACTCCTTCGTCGGGCGGATGCTGTCGACCATCGCCTCGATCTCCAAGGTGCTCGACGCCGAGACGGTGGTGGTCGGGATGCGGCCCGCCGTCGCCATCACCCTCGTCGAGCTGGGCCTGTCCCTCAACGGCATCCGGACGGCGCTCAACGTCGAACGGGGCATGGAGCTGATCGCGGCGGCGCGCGCGGACGAGCACGAGTTCGCGTTCGACGACGAACCGGACGCCGATACGACGGCCTCGTCATGACCGCGGGCGTCGACCTGGGCCAGCCGCAGGCGCAGGCGATCCGCAGCGACGAGGACGTGGTGCGCGTCCGGCAGCTGGTGCGTACGGTGGCGGTGGCGGTCAAGCTCTCGCTGGTCGACCAGACCAAGGTGGTCACCGCGGCGAGCGAGCTGGCCCGCAACACCCTGGTGTACGGCGGCGGCGGCACCGTCGAGGTGGGCACGGTGGACAACGGGACGCGGCGGGGCGTACGCATCGTCTTCGCCGACTGCGGTCCGGGCATCGCCGACCTCGACCTGGCACTGACCGACGGCTACACGACCGGGGGCGGGCTCGGCCTCGGGCTCAGCGGCGCGCGCCGGCTGGTCGACGAGTTCGACATCAAGACCGCGGTGGGTGAGGGCACCCGCGTCACGGTCACCAAGTGGTCCAGATGACCGGGGACGTGGTCCCCGACCGTGGCATCTGGTTCCGGGTGGAGACCGGCAGTGCCGCCAGCGCGGTGCGCCGGGCCGCCGAGCGGCTCGGCGACCAGCTCGCCCTGGGCGAGGCCCGCACTGCCGACCTGGCGATCGTCGCCGCCGAGCTGACCAGCAACCTGGTCAAGCACGCCGAGGACGGCACGCTGCTGCTGCGGCCCGTCCGGCACGAGCGGGAGGCCGGCGTGGAACTGGTCGCGATCGACGCCGGGCCGGGGATGGCCGACCTGACCGTCTCCTCGCAGGACGGACACTCCACCACCGGCACGCTCGGCATCGGTCTCGGCGCGATCGTCCGGCAGGCCAGCTGGTTCGACGGCTACTCCCGGCCGGGGCGGGGCACGGTCCTCGCCGTCCAGGTCTGGCCGGACCGCGCCGGTGGGCGGGAGCGGCCCTGGGTCGGCGCGCTCACCCGGCCGCTGACCGGGGAGTCGGTCAGCGGCGACGGGTACGCCTGGCGGATCGTGGAGGGCCGGCGGCAGGTGCTGGTCTGCGACGGCCTGGGGCACGGGCCGCTCGCCGCCGCCGCCACCGACGCCGCGCTCGACGCGTTCCGCCGGGCGCCGGCGGGGCCGCCGGCCGCAGTGGTCCAGCACCTGCACCGGGCGATGTCCCACACCCGGGGCGCGGCGCTGGCCGTCGCGGAGCCGGACCCGTCGGCCGGGGTGCTGCGCTACGCCGGACTGGGCAACATCTCCGCCGCGGTCATCGGCGTGGCCGGCAAGCGCCGGGGCCTGGTCTCGCTGCCCGGCATCGCCGGGCACCAGCGTCCCCCGGTCCGGGAGTACGACTACCCCTTCGAGGCCGGCGCCCTGCTGGTGATGCACAGTGACGGCGTGGTCGACCGCTGGCAGCTCGCCGACTTCCCCGGTCTCGCCGACCGGTCGCCCGTCGTGGTGGCCGCGTCGCTGCTGCGGGACGCCGGCACCCGCCGCGACGACGCGTGCGTCCTGGTCGCCCGGGCGTGGTCGTGACCGGGCCGGCCGGGGCGGCGCCGCTGCTCCAGATGGTGCTGCGGGTCGAACACGACATCTTCGTGGTCCGGCAGCGGGGCCGGGAGGTCGCCGCCGCGGTCGGGCTGGAGCACCAGGACCAGGTACGCATCGCCACGGCGCTCAGCGAGGTGGCCCGGGACCTGCTGCGCGCCGTCGGCGGGGCGGACGTGACATTCACCCTGGTCCACGACGTCGTTGGTGGTGGGCGGCACCTGCGGGTGGACCTCCTCCCGGTGAGCCCGCTGCCCGACGGGCGGTACGAGCCGCAGTCGGGTGCGGTGGCGCGGTTGGTGGACATGTTGGGCGTCGTGACCGGGGAGGGGGATACGGTCGTGAGGATGTCCCGAGGTGTCCCGGTCACCGCCGAGGTGCTGACCCCGGAGCGTCTCGCCGAGCTGCGCGCCGAACTCGGCCGGAACGCCCCGGGCAGCGCCCTCGACGAGTTGGCCGCCCAGAACGCGCAACTGATCGCCGCCCTCGACGAGGTACGCAGCCAGCGCGACGAGCTGGCCGTGCTCAACGAGGAACTGGCCGAGACCAACCGCGGCGTGATGGCGCTCTACAACCAGCTCACCGAGGAGCTGGAGGAGACCAACCGCGGCGTGGTCGCGCTCTACGCCGAGCTGGACGAGAAGTCCGCCCAGTTGCGGGCGGCCAGCGAGTCGAAGAGCCGGTTCCTGGCGAACGTCAGCCACGAGCTGCGCGCCCCCGTCACCGCGATCATGGGACTCGGTCGGCTGCTGGACGACTCCGCCTCCGACCCGCTCACCGCCGAGCAGGCCCGCCAGGTCGGGCTCATCCGTTCCTCGGCGAGCGACCTGCTCACGCTGGTCAACGAGCTGCTCGACCTGGCCAAGGCCGAGTCCGGCCGGATCGAGCCCGACTGGGCCGAGGTGGACCTGCGGCCGCTCTTCGGTCAGCTGCGCGGCACGCTGCGGGCCCTGGCCACCCGGCCGGAGGTCGAACTGGTGGTGGAGGAGCCGCCGGTTCCGGCCACGCTGCGCACCGACGAGGTGCTGCTCGCCCAGGTGCTGCGCAACCTCCTGCACAACGGGCTCAAGTTCACCGAGCGCGGGGAGGTCCGGCTGCGGGCGGAGCGGCGGGGCGACCGTTGGCTGCTGTCGGCCTCGGACACCGGCCCGGGCATCGCGCCCGAGCAGCACGACCGGATCTTCGAGGAGTTCTACCAGGTGCCCGGCGCGACCCGGGTGGGCGGCACGGGCCTCGGCCTGCCGTACGCGCGGCGGCTGGTGACCCTGCTCGGCGGCACCCTGGAACTGACCAGCGAGCCCGGGCGGGGCAGCACGTTCATCGTCAGCCTGCCCGCGGGCGGAGCGTGACGGTGGAGGGCGGCCCGGCGACCGTGCTGGTGGTCGACGACAGTCGCACCAAGCGGTACCTGCTGGTCAGCTGGCTCTCCCGCGCGGGTTTCACCGTGCTGGAGGCGGAGACCGGCGGCGAGGCCCTGGCCCGCGTCGGCGTGGACCCGATCGACCTCGTGGTGCTCGACGTGCGGCTGCCCGATCTGAGCGGGTTCGAGGTCTGCGAACGGATCAAGGCCGCGCACCCGGCGATGCCGGTGATCCACGTGTCCGCGCACGCGGTGGACGTCGTGGACCGGGCGCAGGGGCTGACCCGGGGCGCGGACGCGTACCTGGCCGAGCCCATCGAGCCGGAGGAACTGGTCGCCACCACGCACGCGGTGCTGCGCTACTACCGGGCGCGGCAGCGGGCGGAGCTGCTCGCCGAACGGCTGCTCGGGCTGGCCGACACCACGGTGGCGATGCACTCCGCGCCCAACTTCGTGCGACTGTTGGAGGCGGCGGCGGCCGGGGCGGCCCAGATCTTCAAGAGCCCCGCCGCGGTGATCGCCGAGACGTTCGACGGCGACTGCGTCGCCGGGGTCGCGGGCGGCCCCGGCGGCACGGTCACGCTCGTCCCGTGGCTCGTGGACGACAGCGGCGTGCCGATCGGGACGACGGTCCGGGTGGACGACCCGTCCGGCTGGGGCCTGGTCGACTGGCCGGCGGGGGACACGGTCACGGTGGCCGCGACCCGGCTCCGCGAGGACCGCCCGTCGCTCCACGTCGTCGTGCCCACCGCGACGCAGACCGCCCGCACCCCCGTGCTGGTGCAGCTCGCCCAGGCCGTCGCGTCGGCGGTGGAGGCGCAGCGCTCCTTCGACGAGGAGCACCGCATCGCGGTCACCCTCCAGCGCAGCCTGCTGCCGCGCCGGATTCCCGAGATCAACGGGCTCGACCTGGCCGTGCGCTACGAGCCGGCGAGCGCGCAGACCGAGGTGGGCGGCGACTTCTACGAGCTGGTGATGCTCGACGGCCACCTGCTGCTGGCGATCGGCGACGTGGCGGGCCACTCGTTGCACGCCGCGACCGTGATGGCCGAGCTGCGGCACGCGGTGCGGGCGTACGCGGTGGAGGGGCACCAGCCGGGCGAGATCCTGGAGCGGGTCAACGAGCTGATGCGCACCCTGCTCCCCACGGAGCTGGCCACGATCTGCCTGCTGCTGCTGCACCCGCCCACCGGCCGGGTCCGGCTGGCCAGCGCCGGCCACCTGCCGCCGGTGCTCAGCCTGGACGGCAAGGTGGAGTTCGTGCAGCACTCGGCACCACTGCTCGGGGTGCGCGCCCAGCGACCGCCCGACCTGGAGTTCGTGCTGCCGGCCGGGGCGACGCTGGTGTTCTACACCGACGGCCTGATCGAGCGGCGGGACACCACGATCGACGACGGGCTGGCCGCCCTGGCCGCGGCCGCCGGGCGGATCGACGACGACCTGGACCGGTTCTGCGAGCGGCTCCTGGTCGAGCTGGCCCCGTCGGAGATCCAGGACGACGTCGCCGTGGTCGCCCTCCGCCGCCGCTGACGAAGGCACAATGCCGACGGGGCGCGTCCTGCCGCCGGCAGGCGGGGCGGGCGTCAGCCGACCGAGCGGGCGTACGCGGCCGGCGAGACGCCGATGACGGCGGTGAACTCGCGGACCAGGTGGGCCTGGTCGCTGTAGCCGAGGTCCGCCGCGAGCGCCGCCCAGTCCGGCGGGCCGCCCGCGGCCTGCTCGACGGCCTCCTGGAGCCGGTACCGGCGGATCACCCACTTCGGGCCGACGCCGACGTGCGCGAGGAACAGGCGTTGCAGCCGGCGGACGGAGAGCCCGTGCCGCCGGGCGAAGTCGTCCACCCGCAGCACCGTCCGGTCGGCGCGGATCGCCTCGACCAGGCCGATCACCTCGTCGGTGACCGGGTCGGCCGCCGGCGCCCAGCCGAGCAGCAGGTCGTCCAGCGCTCGGCAGCGCTCGGTGTCCGTACCGTCGCAGCGGCCGGCGGACGGCGGCCCCTCGGCGGCCGACGCGGCGGCGACCAGGTCGGCGGCCGGCGGCCAGCGGTCGGCGAGCGACGGTACCGGCCACCGCCGCCCGGTCAGCTCGGCGACCGACCGCCCGCGCCAGAACGGCCGGAAGCCGCCCGGCCGGAACTGGACCCCGCTGACCCGGCCGACGCCGGACAGCGTGATCGAGAACAGTTTCCGCCCCACGCCGGCCACCTCGGCGGTCTCCGGGCCGTCGCCGTCGCGGCGGAACACCACGTTCACCGCCGGGTGCGGCACGACCTGCTGCGTGAGCGGCTCGCTCAGCTCCCAGTCGACGAGCCAGTAGTGCTCGACGTACGGCCGGAGCGCCACGGCGGGCAGGTGCCGGCGGAAGCGGACCTGGCGCAGCAGCCGGGCCGGGTCCAGGATGCCCCGGCTGTCCCCGCGCGGCTGCTGTCGCATTTCTTCAAGACCATCCTCATACGCTGGCCGTATGGCAACCCAGACTAGTGACCTGCTGGCGGTGGCCGCGCCGCCGACCGTGGCGGTGGTGCGTGGCATCGCCGACGATCAGCTCGACCTGCCGACGCCCTGCCGCGAGTACGCGGTGCGCGACCTGCTCGACCACCTGTTCCAGGTGGTGGTGAACTTCCAGGCCCTCGCGGCGAAGCGCCCCGTCGAATGGGCGGACGGGCCCGGCCAGCTCACGGACGGTTGGCGCGACCGGTTCGAGGCCGAGACGCGGCGGCTGGTCGACGCCTGGTCCGACCCGTCCTCGCTGGAGGGCGTCTCGCCGGGGATGGGCATGCCGCAGGCCACGGTCGGCGGCATGGTGCTGCTGGACCTGACGGTGCACGGCTGGGACCTCGCCGTCGCCACCGGCCAGCCGTACCGGCCCGCCCCGGAGGCGACGGCCGCGCTGCACGAGCTGGTGGCGCAGCTCGGGCCGCAGGCCCGGAAGATGGGCGTCTTCGCGGAACCGGTGTCGAGCGCCGCCGACCTGCCGGAGTTCGACCGGCTGCTCTGCCACACCGGCCGCGACCCCGGCTGGCCCCCGACCGCCTGAGCCTCGGCGGCCCGCGCGGCTCGCCGCCGCACGGGCCTCCCTGCCGCCCGGCCTGCTGTTCCTCGCTGCGCGGTGGCGGAGAAACTGTGGGGAACCTGAGCTGTGTAACGCCGGCGGCGACCTGGGCGCTCTTTGCTCTGGGGACCCGCCCGGACGGGTCCTGGCCTGGGCCGGAAGGTCCGTCGCGTGTGGCAGCGGGAGTTCAACAGATGCACAACCAGCCAGGCGGAGCGCCGCCGGTGTTCGTCGACCGGACCGGGCGTCGCCGCCGGCTCACGGTGATCGCCGGCACCGCGATGGGTCTGGGCCTGCTCACCAGCCTCGGCCTGATCGCCGCCGGCCTCTTCATGGACTCGTCGGTGTCGCTGCCCGGCTGGTCGGACAGCCGCCCGGCGGCACCGCTCGAAGCCGGGGTGGACGGCCGCGGCGAGCTGGGCGGCGCGTCGCCGACCGGCCCCCGTCCGTCACCCCTGACCAGCACCTCGGCCCCGGCGCCCACCCGCACGGCCGGCACCGCCCCGGCCGCCGGCGCTCCCACCGCCCGGCCGACCCGCTCCGAGCAGCCCGGCCAGGGCGACGAGCGGCGCACCGCGAAGCCCAGCCGGTCCCCGGGCAAGCCGAGCTAGCGGTGGCGCGGCACGTCGCCCGCCGTGACCCGCGGGCACACTGGATCCTGCTCCTGCTCGGGCTGGCGCTGCTGCTCGCGGCGCTCACCGTCGACGGCCTCGTGACCGGGCTGGCCGGCGGCTCCGGCGGGGCGCGGGCCGACACGTCCGCCGGGCCGGCGGTGCCGAAGGAGGTCGCCACCGGCGGGCCGGTGCTGCGGCTCGACCAGGATCGGCCGGTCAGCCGCGTCATGCCCGACCGGACGATCGCGCTGACCTTCGACGACGGGCCGGACCCGCGGTGGACGCCGCAGGTGCTCGACGCGCTGCGCCGGCACGGCGCGCGCGCCACCTTCTTCGTGGTCGGCGCCCGGGTCAACGAGCACCCCGAGTTGGTCCGCCGGATCCTCGCCGAGGGTCACGAGCTGGGCTCGCACAGCTTCACCCACGCCGACCTCGGCGCCGCCGCCGACTGGCGGCGGGACCTGGAACTCTCGCTCACCCGCAAGGCGGTCGCCGGGGCGGCCGGCCGCGAGGTCACCCTGCTCCGGCCGCCGTTCTCGTCGCACCCGTCGGCGCTGACCGGCCCCGAGTACGCCGCGCTGCGCGCCGCCGCCGGCACCGGCCACGTCGCCGTGCTCGCCGACCGGGACACCAGGGACTGGCAGCGGCCCGGCGTGCCGGCCATCGTCGAGGCCGCCACCCCGGAGCGGGGGCGCGGCGCGGTGGTGCTGATGCACGACGGCGGCGGCGACCGGGCCCAGACGGTGGCCGCCCTCGACCGGCTGTTGCCCGCGCTGACCGAGCAGGGCTACCGGTTCACCACGGTCTCGGAGGGGATCGACGCACCGGCCTCCATGGTGCCGGCGGGCGGGGGCAGCCGGCTCGCCGGCCACGCCCTCCGGTGGACCCAGGCCGGCGCCGGCTGGCTGGCCGGGGCGATGGACCTGCTGCTCGGGCTCGCGCTGGTGCTGGGCGTGGCCCGGCTGGTCGTGCAGGTGATCTGCGCCCAGGTGCACGTGCGGCGGGTCCGCCGACCGGGGCGGGCACGGCCGGCGATCACCGCGCCGGTGTCGGTGATCGTGCCCGCGTACAACGAGGCCGCGAACATCGCCGCGACCGTCCGGTCGCTGGTCGCCAGCGACTACCCGGCGCTGGAGGTGATCGTCGTGGACGACGGGTCCAGCGACGACACCGCCGGGATCGTCGAGCGGCTCGGGCTGCGCGGGGTGCGGGTCATCCGGCAGGCCAACGCCGGCAAGCCGGCGGCGCTGAACACGGGCATCCGGGTCGCCCGCGCCGACCTGCTGGTGCTGGTCGACGGCGACACCGTCTTCCAGCCGGACACCGTGCGCCGGCTGGTGCAGGGCTTCGCCGATCCGACGGTGGGCGCGATCTCCGGCAACACCAAGGTCGCCAACCGGCGCCGGCTGCTCGGCCGCTGGCAGCACCTGGAGTACGTGATCGGCTTCAACCTCGACCGCCGGATGTACGACGTGCTGGAGTGCATGCCGACCATCCCCGGCGCGATCGGGGCGTTCCGCCGTGAGGTGCTGTTCGCCGTCGGCGGGGTGCCCGCGGACACGCTCGCCGAGGACACCGACCTCACCATGAAGGTGCTGCGGGCCGGCTGGCGGGTGGTCTACGAGGAGGCCGCCATCGCCTGGACCGAGGCGCCCTCCTCGCTGCGGCAGCTCTGGCGGCAGCGCTACCGCTGGTGCTACGGCACCATGCAGGCGATGTGGAAGCACCGGCACGCGCTGCGCGAGCGGGGCGCCGGCGGCAAGCTCGGCCGGCGTGGCCTGCCGTACCTGACCGTGTTCCAGATCGTGCTGCCGCTGGCCGCCCCGGCGGTGGACGTCTACGCCGTCTACGGCCTGATGTTCCTGCCCTGGTCGACGCTGGTGCTGGCCTGGGCGGGGCTGCTGCTGCTCCAGGCGGCCACCGCCGCGTACGCGCTGCGGCTGGACCGGGAGCGCCCCGGCCCGCTGTGGAGCCTGCCGTTCCAGCAGTTGATCTACCGGCAGGTGATGTACCTGGTGGTGGTGCAGTCGGTGGTCACCGCGGTGATCGGCAACCGGCTGCGTTGGCAGCGGATGGCACGCACCGGCGAGGCGGCCGCCCTGATCCCCACTCCCCGCTGACCCGGCCGACCGGAACCGGCGGGCGGAGACATCGTCCCGGCGGTGTGCCGGTCGCCCGTCAGCGCGGACCGAACAGGCCGGCGGACCAGGAGAGGGCCAGCCCGAGCACCGCCGAACAGCAGCAGACCAGCAGTGCGGCGGCGACCACCGCGAGGATCACCCAGGTCGGCCCGCGCCGGGCCACGCCCGGCTCCGCTGCCGCGTCGCCCCGGTCGTCGTTCCCGTCCGGGGAGCCGGGCGGATCGTCCTCCGCCCGGCTCCCGTGCGTTCCGGTCACCCCGCCGTGGCTCAGGCGCGGCCGAGGCGGTCGAGGATCCAGGCGTTGATGAACGCCTCCTCGCGCCACGCGTCGTAGCGACCGCTCGGCCCGCCGTGGCCGGCGCCCATCTCGGTCTTGAGCAGGTAGTCGCCCTGCGGGGCGACCGCCCGCAGCCGGGCGATCCACTTCGCCGGCTCGTGGTAGAGCACGCGGGTGTCGTTGAGGCTGGTCACCGCCAGGATCGCCGGGTAGTCCACCGCCCGCACGTTCTCGTACGGGGTGTAGGACTTCATGTACGCGTACACCTCCGGGTCGTCGAGCGGGTTGCCCCACTCCTCCCACTCGGTGACGGTCAGCGGCAGCGACGGGTCCAGGATCGAGGTCAGCGCGTCCACGAAGGGCACCTGCGCGACGATCCCGGCGAACGCGTCCGGGGCGAGGTTGGCCACCGCGCCCATCAGCAGCCCGCCGGCCGAGGCGCCCCGGGCGACGAGCCGGTCGCTCGCCGTCCAGCCGGCCTTGACCAGGTGCCGGGCGCAGGCGACGAAGTCGGTGAACGTGTTCTTCTTGGCCAGCATCTTGCCCTGGTCGTACCAGCGGCGGCCCAGTTCGCCGCCGCCGCGGATGTGCGCCACGGCGAAGATGACGCCCCGGTCCAGCAGGGACAGCCGGGCGATGGAGAACCACGGGTCCATGCTCGCCTCGTACGAGCCGTAGCCGTAGATGACGCAGGGGGCGGAGCCGTCCTTCGGCGTGCCGGCCCGGCAGACCAGCGAGATCGGCACCCGCGTCCCGTCGTCGGCGAGCGCCCAGTCGCGGTGCTGCTCGTAGTCGGCCGGGTCGTACGCCCGACCGTCCGGCCCGGGCTTCACCGGCTTCTGCCGGCGCAGCACCATCTGCCGGGTGACCAGGTCGTAGTCGTAGACCGAGTCGGGGGTGACCAGCGAGGTGTAGCGCAGCCGGATCTGCCTGGTCTGGTATTCCGGGTTGCTGTCCAGGCCGACGCTGTAGAGCGGCTCCGGGAAGTCGATGTCGAAGGCGTCGCCGCCGCCGATCGGCAGCACCCGCAGCCCGGTCAGCCCGTTGCTGCGCAGCGAGACGACCAGGTGGTCGGCGAAGGCGTCCACCGCCTCCAGCCGGGTGCCGGGCGAGTGCTCGATCAGCGGCACCCAGTCGCCGGGCGTGTCCGCCGAGGTGTACGCCAGCGCGAAGTCCTCGGCGCCGTCGTTGTGCAGGATCAGGAAGCGGTGGCCGTGGTGCTCGACCGTGTATTCCACGCCCTGCCGCCGGGGGGCCACGGACGCGGGCACGCCGGTCGGGTTGCCGGCCGGGATCACCAGCACCTCGCTGGTGATCTTGCTGTGGATGTCGACGAGGACGAACTTCTCGGAGCGGGTCAGCTCGACGCCGACCCAGAAGCGCTCGTCGTCCTCCTGGTGGACCACCACGTCCTCACTCGACGGGGTGCCCAGGGTGTGCCGCCAGACCCGGTTGGGCCGCCACGCCTCGTCCACTGTCACGTAGAACAGCACGGAGGCGTCGGCGGACCAGGCGGTGCCGTAGAAGGTGTCGGGCACCTCGTCGGGCAGCAACTCGCCGGTGGAGAGATCCTTGACCCGCAGCGTGAACCGCTCGTCGCCGGAGAAGTCCGTCGAGTATGCGAGCCACCGCCCGTCGGGGCTGACGTCGAACGCGCCGAGCGCGAAGAAGTCGTGCCCCTCGGCGAGCAGGTTGCCGTCGAGCAGCACCTCCTCGCCCTCCAGCGGCGCGCCGTCCGCGCTGACCGGCGGGTCGGTCTCGCCGTCCCGGACGGCCCGGCGGCACTGCACGCCGTACTGCTGCCCCTCGACCGTGCGGGTGTAGTACCAGTAGCCGCCCTTGCGGCTGGGCACCGACAGGTCGGTCTCCTGGGTGCGCCGGCGGGTCTCCTCGAACAGGTCGGCGCGCAACCCGTCGAGATGCGCCGTCCGGGCCTCCGTGTACGCGTTCTCGGTGGTCAGGTAGGCGATCGTCGCCGGATCGTCCTTGGTGGCCAGCCACGCGTACTCGTCGGTGACGGTGTCGCCGTGGTGGGTGCGCTCGCTGGGCACCCGCTTCGCCGTGGGCACGGGGGTCTCGGTGGTCACGGCGTCACGTTACCGGCGCGGGTCGCCCTCCGGGTGGCCTCGTCGGTCGACCCGCCGCCACATCTTTCGAACATGTGTACGATGACCGGCATGGCGGCAGCAGCGAGTTCCACCGACCGACCCGGAGCCCTCGACATCACCCGGCGGTTGACGGAGATCTGCGGCCCGCCGTTCGCCCGCCTCGCGGGCCCGGCCGACGAGGTGGCGGGGCGCCCGGCCCGCTGGGTGGCCGTGCCCGGCGGCCCGCACGCCGCCGCCCAGGTGTTGCGGCTGGCGGCCCGGCACGACCTGACCGTCGTGCCGCGCGGCGCCGGCACGAAGATCGACTGGGGCGCCGCCCCCGACCGGGTCGACATCATGCTCGACACCGGCCGGCTCGCCGGGATCGGGCACCAGCCGACCGGCGCGCCCACCGCCGAGGTCGGCGCGGGCACCCCGCTGCGCGCGGTGCAGGCCACGCTCGAACGCACCGGGCAGCGGCTCGCGGTCGACGCCCCCTCGCCCGGCGCGACCCTCGGCGGCGTGCTCGCCGCCGGCGAGGCGGGCCCGCTGCGGCACCGCCACGGCAGCCCGTGCGACCAGCTCCTCGGCGTGCGCTACCTCGACGCCGACGGCGAGCTGGTCAACGCCGGCGGCGGCGTCGACGGGCTGGAGCTGGCCCGGCTGCTCTGCGGCTCGCAGGGGGCACTCGGCGTGCTGGTCTCCGCGACCCTGCGGGTGCAGGCCGTGCCGGCCGGCCGGATCTGGGTCACCCGGCCGGTCTGGACCCCGCTGGAGGTGCACGACCTCGTCCGCACGGTGCTCGCCGCCCGCCTCGACCCGGCCGCGGTCGAGCTGGACCTGCCGGCCGGCGCGGGACCCCGGCCGCGCCAGGACGGCCGGGCCGAGTCGATGGCGCGACACCCGTCCATGGCGGGGCGCGCCGCGCTCGGCCCGGCCGGCGCCGGCCGGCTCGCGGTGCTGCTGGAGGGCGGCCCGGCCGACGTCGCCGAGCGGGCCGACCGCCTGGTCACGCTCCTCGGCGGCAGGTCCGGGGTCAGCCACTCGGCGCCGGAGTGGTGGCGTCGCTACCCGTTCGGCCCGGGCGACACGGCGCTGCGGATCGAGGTGCCGATCGCCGACCTGCACGCCGCCGTCTACGCGCTGCGCGACGCCGCCGGCGCCCCCGTCCCGGTGCGCGGCTCCGCCGGCCTGGGCGTGGTGCACGCGGCCCTGCCCGGCGCCATGGCTCCCGACCGGGTGGCCTCGATCCTGGCCGCCGTCCGCGGGGTGCTCCTCGCCCGGCAGGGGCGGTGCGTGGTGCTCTCCGCGCCGCCGGCCGTCCGGCGGGCCGTCGACCTGTGGGGCGAGCTGGCCGGGCTGCCCCGGCTGCGCGCGGCCAAGGAGCACCTCGACCCGCACCACCGCCTCGCCCCGGGCCGCCTCCCCGGCGGCCTCTGACGAGGCCGCGTCGTCAGGCGGCGTCGTTGCGGAGCACCAGGATGGCGATGTCGTCGCGGGGCGCCTCGGCCGAGAAGCCGAGCGCGGTCGAACGGAGCCGGGCGGCCACCACGTCGGCCGAGTAGCCGGCGAGCGGGGCGGCGGCGTCGCGCAGCCGGTCGGTGCCGAACAGCTCCCGGCCGCGCCGCCGCTCCGTGACCCCGTCGGTGTAGAAGACCAGCGAGTCGCCCGGCTCGAGCGGGATCTCCGCCGTCGGCGAGGTGATCGCGTCGAGCAGCCCGAGCGCCGTGCCGCCGGCGCCGACGAAGGCGGCCCCGCCACCGGAGCGCAGCAGCACCGGCCGGTCGTGGCCGGCGAGGTGCAACGACACGTCGAGCTGCGTGCCGTCGCCCGGCCCGACGGCCGCGAGGGCCAGCGTGCAGTACCGCCCGCCACCCCGCTCGACCAGCGTCTCGTTGACCCGGGCCAGGGCCTCCGGCAGCGGCTTGCCGTCGCCGACCAGCACCCGGATGACGTCGCGGACCAGACCGGTCACCGTGGCCGCCTGAACCCCCTTGCCCGAGACGTCGCCGACCACCACCAGCCAGCGTCCGTCCGGCAGCGGCACCACGTCGTAGAAGTCGCCGCCGACGTCGGCGTCGTCGCCGGTCGGGACGTACTCGGCGGCGAAGCCGATGCCCTCGACCACGGGCAGCACCGGCGGCAGCAGCGACTGCTGGAGGGTCTGCGCGACCCGGCGGCGCTCGGCGTGGATCCGGGCGTTCTCGATCGCCAGCGCCGCCCGCCGCGCCACGTCCTCCAGCACGGCGACCTCGTCCGGGTCGTGCCGGTGCCGCTGGTGCCGGCCGACGGCCAGGGTGCCGAGGCGCTGCCCACGGGCGATCAGCGGCACCGCGAAGCCCTCCATCGGCGCGCCGAGCGGCATCTGCGTGCCGTTGCGGGACGCCTCCCGCAACCGGGCCTGGACCGACTCCGGGCCGGTCTCCTGGAGCACCTTGTGCAGGTGGGGCAGTACCGACTCGTCGGCATGACTGGCCGCCGCGAGGCGCAGCCGGCCCCACTCGTCGGTGGTGTGCACCGCGCACCACTGCCCGAGCCGGGGCACCACGAGCTGCGGGATGAGCGCCATCGTCAGCTCGACGTCCAGGGACTGCGCGAGCAGTTCGCTGGCCTCCGCGAGGAAGGTCAGCCAGGCCTGGCGGCGGACGTCCGCCCGGCGCAGCCGGTCGTTCTCCAGGTGCAGCGAGAGCCGCTCGGCCATCAGCACCGCCAGCGGCCGGGCGTACGCCGACGGCGCCGCGTCCAGCTCCAGCTCCCCGCTGTACGGCCGGTGCACCGCCAGCGGCACCCGGAGCAGCTCGTTGCCGGGCCGGGGCTGGCGGCCGTACCGGGCCAGTACCTGTGCGCCCTGTCCGTCCCCCCGATCCAGCCGGACCACCCCGCCGGCCGCGCCGACCATCTCGGCGACCCGGGTGAGCAGGCCGGTCGCGAAGTCGGGCAGCGGGTCCTCGGCGTACGGGTCGGGGGTGGTCTGCATCAACTCGCTCATCGCCCCCGCGCTCGGCGCGGAGCTCTCCGCCGTCGCGGCGGCGCCACCCCCGGCGGCCGCGGCCCTCGGCGCCGTCTCCCGCCCGGCATGGGTCTCCCCGTCGCCGGCCGGGTCGGGCCGGTCCAGCCGGAACCAGACGCCCTTGCCGGTCGGCAGATAGGTGGTGCCCCAGCGGTTGGCGAAGTGGTCGACCAGCAGCAGGCCCCGGCCGCGCTCGGAGACCTCGTCGATGTCCGTGGCGTCGTTGCGGACTCCGACGGTCAGCTCGTCCACCGGGCCGGCGGCGAAGTCGGAGACGGTGACGGTGAGCCCGTCCGGGTCGGCGACGACCTCGATGTCCAGTTCGGTGCGGGCGTGCTCCACCGCGTTGGTGGAGAGTTCCGTGGTCAGCAGCAGCGCCTCGTTGACCAGTTCGTCCAGGTGTGCCTCGGTGAGCACCGAGCGCACCAGCGCCCGCGCCGCCGCGGGCGTACGCCGGTCGGCGGGGAGCCGGACGCGCCGGACGTGCTGGTCTCGGCCCCTGGTCTCCGCGGGCCCCGTCTCCGCTGACACCCCCGTATCCTCCACCGCCGTCCGCTCGGCTGCCAAGCCGGTGCCCGACGGGCGGCGCGGAGGGCGTCGGGTCGCGCGTGGCGGCCGGCGGCGGGACGGGCGGGAACGGGACGGTTGCCGCGTGTGGCGACCGGCCGTGCAGACGGGGCGGAACGGGACGGGCAGGATGATTGCCGCGCGTGGCGAGCGGTCGCGCAGACGTGGCGGGGGCGACGTCGCGGGCACAATGATGGGATGGCCTGCGTGCAGGAGTCGGTGGCCCCGAGCTGAGCGAGGAATGATGACCACGGCGAAACAGTCGGCGACCGCGGATCCGTCCGCGCCCGACCACGAGGCGCTCCTCGTCGAACTGACCGAGGCTTTGCGGCGGGTCGGCCGCGGCGACCTCAAGGTCCGGTTGCCCCGACGGGCGGGCCGGGCCGGCGAGGTCGCGGACGCCTTCAACGAGGTCGTCTCGCTCCAGGAGCGGCAGTACCTCGACCTGCGGCGGATCAGCCGGATCGTCGGCCGGGACGGCCGGCTCACCGAGCGCCTGGACGACGAGGGGCTGGACGGCTCCTGGGCGGAGGGCCAGCGGGCCGTCAACTCGTTGATCGACGACCTCGGCCGGCCCACCACCGAGATCGCCCGGGTCATCGTGGCGGTCGCCGAGGGCGACCTGTCCCAGCACATGGCGTTGGAGATCGACGGCCGGCCGCTGCGCGGGGAGTACCTGCGCATCGGGCGCACCGTGAACACGATGGTCGACCAGCTCTCGTCGTTCGCGGACGAGGTGACCCGGGTGGCCCGCGAGGTGGGCACCGAAGGCAAGCTGGGCGGCCAGGCCGACGTGCGCGGCGTCGCCGGCACCTGGAAGGACCTCACCGACTCGGTGAACACCATGGCGTCGAACCTGACCGGCCAGGTGCGGTCGATCTCCCAGGTGGCGACGGCGGTGGCCAAGGGCGACCTGTCGCAGAAGATCACGGTCGGGGCGCGCGGTGAGGTCGCCGAGCTGGCCGACACGATGAACTACCTGACCGACACTCTGCGGCTCTTCGCCGAGCAGGTGACCCGGGTGGCCCGCGAGGTGGGCACCGAGGGCAAGCTGGGCGGCCAGGCCGACGTGCCGAACGTGGCGGGTACCTGGAAGGACCTCACCGACAGCGTCAACTCGATGGCGTCGAACCTGACGTCGCAGGTGCGCAACATCGCCCAGGTCTCCACGGCGGTGGCGCGGGGCGACCTGTCGCAGAAGATCACCGTGGCGGCGCAGGGCGAGATCCTGGAGCTCAAGGACACCGTCAACACGATGGTGGACCAGCTCTCGTCGTTCGCCGACGAGGTGACCCGGGTCGCGCGGGAGGTGGGCATCGAGGGCAAGCTGGGCGGCCAGGCCCAGGTGCGCGGCGTCTCCGGCACCTGGCGCGACCTGACGGAGAACGTCAACCAGCTCGCCGGCAACCTGACCAGCCAGGTCCGCAACATCTCCCAGGTCTCCACCGCCGTCGCCAAGGGCGACCTCAGCCAGAAGATCACGGTCGACGCGCAGGGCGAGATCCTGGAGCTGAAAAACACCGTCAACA
>NZ_JBVJGT010000039.1:32427-66466 GCF_055587185.1 Micromonospora sp. NPDC048040
AACACGATGGTGGACCAGCTCTCGTCGTTCGCCGACGAGGTGACCCGGGTGGCCCGCGAGGTGGGTACGGAGGGCAAGCTGGGCGGTCAGGCCCAGGTCAAGGGCGTCTCCGGTACGTGGCGGGACCTGACGGACAACGTGAACTCGATGGCGTCGAACCTGACGTCGCAGGTACGCAACATCGCCTCGGTGACCACGGCGGTGGCGAAGGGCGACCTGTCCCAGAAGATCACCGTGGACGCCCGCGGCGAGATCCTGGCGCTGAAGTCGACGGTCAACACGATGGTGGACCAGCTCTCGTCGTTCGCCGACGAGGTGACCCGGGTGGCCCGCGAGGTGGGTACGGAGGGCAAGCTGGGCGGTCAGGCCCAGGTGCGCGGCGTCGCCGGCACCTGGCGGGACCTGACGGACAACGTGAACTCGATGGCGTCCAACCTGACCGCCCAGGTGCGCAACATCGCACAGGTCTCCACCGCCGTCGCGAAGGGCGACCTGTCGCAGAAGATCACGGTCGACGCGCAGGGCGAGATCCTGGAGCTGAAGTCGACCGTGAACACGATGGTGGACCAGCTCTCGTCGTTCGCGGACGAGGTGACCCGGGTGGCCCGCGAGGTGGGTACGGAGGGCAAGCTGGGCGGCCAGGCCCAGGTCAAGGGCGTCTCCGGTACGTGGCGTGACCTGACGGACAACGTGAACTCGATGGCGTCGAACCTGACGTCGCAGGTGCGCAACATCGCCTCGGTGACCACGGCCGTCGCCAACGGCGACCTGTCGCAGAAGATCACGGTCGACGCGCAGGGCGAGATCCTGGAGCTGAAGAACACCGTCAACACGATGGTGGACCAGCTCTCGTCGTTCGCCGACGAGGTCACCCGCGTCGCCCGCGAGGTGGGCATCGAGGGCAAGCTGGGCGGCCAGGCGCAGGTGAAGGGCGTCTCCGGCACCTGGCGGGACCTCACCGAGAACGTCAACCAGCTCGCCTCGACCCTCACCACCCAGCTGCGCGCCATCGCGCAGGTCTCCACCTCGGTGACCCGGGGCGACCTGACCCAGCGGATCGCGGTCAAGGCGCAGGGCGAGGTCGCCGAGCTGAAGGACAACATCAACCAGATGATCGTCACCCTCCGGGAGACGACCAAGAAGAACGCCGAACAGGGCTGGCTCGACTCGAACCTGGCCCGCATCGGCGGACTGCTCCAGGGCCAGCGCGACCTCGGCGAGGTCTGCCGCATGATCATGATGGAGGTGACCCCGCTGGTCGACGCGCAGCTCGGCGCGTTCTTCCTGGCGGACACCTCCGAGGGCGTGATGCGGCTGCGGCTGACCGCCTCGTACGGCTACGTCGCCCGGGGGCACGACGTCACCTTCGGGCCCGGCGAGGGGCTGGTCGGCCAGACCGCCCTCTCCCGCCGGACGATCCGGATGGGCGGGACGCCGGACGGCAGGCTGATGCTCCGCTCCGGGCTCGCCGAGACCCCGCCGGCCGACCTGGTCGTGCTGCCCGTGCTCTTCGAGGGCGAGCTGCTCGGGGTGATCGAGTTCGCGAGCGTGACGCCCTTCTCCGAGCTGCACCTGTCCTTCCTGGAGCGGCTGGTGCTCACCACCGGCATCGCCGTCAACACCATCCAGGCCAACCGGCGTACGGAGGAACTGCTCGCGCAGTCCCAGCGGCTCGCCCACGAGTTGCAGGAGCAGTCGGCCGAACTCCAGCGCACCAACGCCGAGCTGGAGGACAAGGCGCAGCTGCTCTCCGAGCAGAAGGGCAACATCGAGACCAAGAACCGGGAGATCGAGCTGGCCCGGCTCGGCCTGGAGGAGAAGGCCCAGCAGCTCACCCGGGCGTCGGCGTACAAGTCGGAGTTCCTGGCCAACATGAGCCACGAGCTGCGTACGCCGCTGAACTCCCTGCTGCTGCTGGCCCGGCTGCTGGTCGAGAACTCGGAGCAGAACCTCACCCCGAAGCAGATCGAGTTCGCCCGGACCATCCACGGCGCCGGCTCCGACCTGCTGTCGCTGATCGACGACATCCTGGACCTGTCCAAGATCGAGGCGGGGCGGATGGACGTCGAGCCCACCGAGGTGCGGTTCGACGAGATCCGCAGCTACGTGGAGCAGGCGTTCGCGCCGCAGGCCGACGAGAAGGGCCTGGACTTCCAGGTGCGGATCAGCAAGGACCTGCCGCCGGCCCTGGTCACCGACGCCCAGCGGCTCCAGCAGATCCTGCGCAACCTGCTCTCCAACGCGGTCAAGTTCACCGACAACGGCGCGGTGACGCTGCGGATCGCGCCGGCGCCCGAGAACACGGCCTTCGACGTGCCGGCGTTGACCAACGCGCGGCAGGTCATCGCGTTCACGGTGGTCGACACCGGGATCGGCATCTCCGACGACAAGCTGTCGTTGATCTTCGAGGCGTTCCAGCAGGCCGACGGCACCACCAGCCGCCGCTACGGCGGTACGGGGCTGGGCCTGTCGATCAGCCGGGACCTGGCCCGGCTGTTGGGCGGCAGCATCGTCGTGTCGTCGGCGCCCGGGCAGGGCTCGACGTTCACCCTCTTCGTGCCGGACGTGCTCGCGCCGGACGCGGTGGTGGCGCCGCTGCCGCCGTCGCCGGCCCGGGCCGGGCTGCCGTCGTCGCTGCTGATGCCGCCGCCGGAGCTGCCCGAGCCGGCCTCCACGCCGGCCACCCGGCGGCTCGAGGGGGCCACCGTGCTGATCGTCGACGACGACGTCCGGAACGTCTTCGCGCTGACCAGCGCGTTGGAACTGCACGGGCTCACCGTGCTGTACTCCGACAACGGGGCGGACGGCGTCCGCCTCCTGGCCGAGCATCCGGAAGTGGACATTGTCCTGATGGATGCGATGATGCCCGATCAGGACGGTTACGAGACGACCCGGCAGATCCGGCGCAACCACCGGTTCGCCGACCTCCCGATCGTCTTCCTGACCGCGAAGGCCATGCCCGGCGACCGTGAGTCGGCGCTGGCGGCCGGGGGAACCGACTACATCACCAAGCCCGTCGACCTGGACGAGTTGATCGAACTCATGTCGTCCTGGATCAGCGGCAGCCGAGCCGAGGAGAGTTCGTGACCCAGATGGCCAAAGCGCTCCTGGTGGACGACCGCCGGGAGAACCTGATGGCGCTGGAGGCGATCCTCCAGGGGCTGCCGGTCCAGTCCGTCGCCGTGGAGAGCGGCGAGGCGGCACTGAAGCAGCTGCTGGTCGACGACTTCGCGGTGATCCTGCTCGACGCCCAGATGCCGGACATGGACGGCTTCGAGACGGCGAGCCACATCAAGCGGCGTGAGCGTACGCGGCACGTGCCGATCATCTTCCTCACCGCCGCGGACCGGGACGCCCAGCTCGCGCTGCGCGGCTACGCGGTCGGCGCGGTCGACTACCTCACGAAGCCGTTCGACCCGTGGGTGTTGCGGGCCAAGGTGTCGGTCTTCGTGGAGCTGTGGGTGAAGACCCGGCAGCTCGCGGCCCAGTCGGATCTGGTGCGGGAGCGCGACGCGCAGTGGCGGGTGCTCACCGACGCGGTCGACGAGGCCACCGCGATGCTGCGGACGGAGGACGCGGACGCCCGCGACCGCGCCGTCGACCTTCTCGAACAGGCCCGCTGGGGCAACACCCCCTGACCCACCCGGCTTCCCGCGTCGATCTTGCATTTCCGCCCCGACAAAGAGCGCAAAGGCGGACAAATCAGGGGCCGAAATGCAAGATCGCGAGGGCTGGGCCGGGACGTGCGGGGTGGGGGAGTGGGTCAGGCCGTGGTCTGGTCGTTGCGGATCATCAGGGCGCTGCGGAGGCCGGTGATGTCCAGGACGCGGAGCAGGAAGTCGCCGACGTTCGTCAGGACCAGGAGGCTCTGCGCGTGGCTGGCCTTCCGGCTGAGCACGACGAGGGTGCCCAGGCCCTGCGAGTCGCAGAAGGTGACGCCGCCGAGGTCGAGCACGATCCGCGGCGGCGGATCGGCGAGCACCTCGTTGACGACGGTCGACAGCTGGGCGGCCGTGAGCATGTCGATCTCACCGGCCAGGCGCAGCACAGCTTCGTCGCCCGTCCGGTGTAGCGTGATGGACAGTTCGGCACGATCCACCGGGTCAGCCTAGCGCGATCCCGGCGACCCGGCCTGTCGAGCCGGGGTGCCGCACCCATCGAGCGGGAGCACCGCCGACCCGGAGCCCCGGACGGGCGCGGCGGGACGGCTCGGGAGGCCGGAGCGGGTGAGCCTGGTAACCCCCGTGCGGGGTGCCTGCCGATTCGCCGCCCGGCGCTGACACAATGGCGGCATCGTGACCGATATGTTTCCCGCCGGATCCGGCCGTTACCCGGCCGACGCGCCGGCCTCCGAGGCCCTGTTCGACCGCGCCAAGGCCATCGTGCCCGGCGGGGTGAACTCCCCCGTGCGCGCCTTCCGTGCCGTCGGCGGCACACCGCGCTTCATGGTCCGGGGGGAGGGGCCCTGGCTCTACGACGCCGACGACCGGCGCTACGTCGACCTGGTCTCCTCCTGGGGCCCGCTGATCCTCGGCCACGCGCACCCCGAGGTGGTGGACGCGATCCGGGTCGCCGCCGCCAGGGGCACCAGCTTCGGCACCCCCACCCCGGGCGAGGTCGAGCTGGCCGCCGAGATCGTCGACCGCACCCCGGTCGAGCAGGTCCGGCTGGTCAACTCCGGCACCGAGGCCACCATGTCGGCGATCCGGCTGGCCCGGGGCTTCACCGGCCGCCCCCGGATCGTCAAGTTCTCCGGCTGCTACCACGGGCACTCCGACGCGCTGCTGGCCGCCGCCGGTTCGGGCGTGGCCACCCTCGGCCTGCCCGACTCGCCCGGCGTGACCGGTGCGGCGGCGGGCGACACGATCGTGCTGCCGTACAACGACGTCGCCGCCGTGGAGCAGGCGTTCGCCGCCGAGGGCCAGCACATCGCGGCGATCATCACCGAGGCCGCCGCCGGCAACATGGGCGTGGTCGCCCCGCGCGACGGCTTCAACCAGCAGCTCGCCCGGATCGCGCACGCGCACGGCGCGCTGCTCATCGTCGACGAGGTGATGACCGGGTTCCGGGTCTCCCGCGCCGGGTGGCACGGCCTCGACGCCTCCGACGCCGACCTGTGGACGTACGGCAAGGTCATGGGGGGTGGGCTGCCGGCCGCGGCGTTCGGCGGGCGCGCGGAGATCATGGAGCGACTGGCCCCCGCCGGGCCCGTCTACCAGGCCGGCACGCTCTCCGGGAACCCCCTCGCCTGCGCCGCCGGCCTGGCCACCCTGCGGCTGGCCGACGACGAGGTCTACCGCCGGCTCGACGAGACGGCCGCCGTCGTGAGCAAGCTCGCCGCCGACGCGCTCGCCGCCGCCGGGGTGCCGCACCGGCTGTCGTACGCGGGCAACATGTTCTCGATCTTCTTCACCGACGCCGACGTGGTCGACTACGACAGCGCCCGCACCCAGCAGGTGCCGGCCTTCAAGGCGTTCTTCCACGCGATGCTCGCCGGCGGCGTCTACCTGCCGCCGAGCGCGTTCGAGGCGTGGTTCGTGTCGGCGGCGCTGGACGACGCCGCTCTGGAGCAGATCGCCGCCGCCCTGCCGGTGGCGGCCAACGCGGCGGCAGCGGCGGGTCACGGGGGGTAGCGGTGAGCGCGAGGAGTGAGCCGGGTCTGCGAGCCCCGCAGTCGCGAACGAAGGGGACGTAGCGGTGAGCAAGACGGTGGTCCACGTGCTGCGGCACGGCGAGGTGCACAACCCGGAGGGCATCCTCTACGGCCGGCTGCCCGGCTTCCGGCTCTCCGAGCTCGGCGTGCAGATGGCCAAGGCCGCCGCGCAGGGGCTCGCCGAGCGGGAGGTCGTGCACGTGGTGGCCAGCCCGCTGGAGCGCGCCCAGCAGACGGCGGAGCCGATCGCCGCGCAGTTCGGGCTGCCGGTCGGCGTGGACGAGCGGCTCATCGAGAGCGCCAACTGGTTCGAGGGCAAGAAGGTCTCGCCCGGCGACGGCTCGTTCCGCGACCCGCGCAACTGGTGGGTGCTGCGGGACCCGGTCACCCCGTCCTGGGGCGAGGCCTACCGCGCGATCGCGGAGCGGATGTTCGCCGCCCTGCACGCCGCCCGGGTGGCCGCAGAGGGGCGCGAGGCCGTGCTCGTCTCGCACCAGCTCCCCATCTGGACGCTGCGCCGCCACGTCGAACGCAAGCGGCTCTGGCACGACCCGCGCCGGCGTCAGTGCGGGCTGGCCAGCCTCACCTCCTTCCACTTCGACGGCGCCAAGGTGGTCGGCATCGGTTACTCCGAGCCAGCCGCGCACCTGATCGCGATGTCGGCGACCGCCCGGACGGCCAAGGGGGCCTGATGAACGCCCGGAGGTGGACCGCGGGTCTGCTCGCCGCCGTCACGACGGTGGCGCTGGCCGGCTGCTCCTCGCAGAGCCGGGAGGACGCCTGCGGCACCAACTCCGACGGCGTCATCGAGTGCGCGCCCGACGAGCGCTCCGCGGCCCCGAAGATCTCCGGCGAGCTGCTCACCGGCGGCAGCCACGACGTGGCGAAGGACCGCGGCCAGGTCGTCGTGGTCAACTTCTGGGGCTCGTGGTGCAACCCGTGCCGGGCCGAGGCGGACGACCTGGAGAAGACCTACCAGGCCACCAAGGGCTCCGGGGTCACCTTCCTGGGCGTCAACATCCAGGACAGCCGGGACAAGGCCATCGCCTTCGAGGAGCGGTTCGGGGTGACCTACCCGAGCCTGTTCGATCCGCCCAGCCGGGTCGCGCTCGCCCTCGACATCCCGCCGAACACCATCCCGGCCACCATCGTGCTCGACCGGGACGGCCGGATCGCCGCCGTCATCCGCGCGGCGGTGAAGCAGGAGGGCCTCCAGCCCATCGTCGAGCGGATCGCGGCCGAGCAGGCCGCCCCCAACGGTTCCCGCTGATGGGCGAGACGTTCCGGGAACTCGCCCAGTCCGGTCCGCTGCTGCTCGCCATCGGCGCGGCCGCGCTCGCCGGCCTGGTCAGCTTCCTCTCCCCGTGCGTCCTCCCGCTGGTGCCGGGCTACCTGTCGTACGTCACCGGCCTCGCCGGGGCGGACCTGGAGGGCCGGCGGCCCGCGCCGTCGCCCACGGAGCCCACGGGTGGTGGCGGGGTGGCGGTGCGGGAGCGCACCGCGTCGGCCGCCGCCGCCGTGAAGGGCCGGGTGCTGGCCGGCACGCTGCTGTTCATCGCCGGCTTCACCGTCGTCTTCACCGCCACCGCGATCCTCTTCGCCGGCGTCGGCCGGGTCTTCTTCGAGTACGAGCGCACGCTGGAGATCGTCATCGGCGCGCTGATCGTCGTGCTCGGCCTGGGCTACGTCGGGGTGGTCCCCGGGCTGCAGCGGGAGTTCCGGATCCACCGGCTGCCCGCCGCCGGGCTGCTCGGCGCCCCGGTGTTCGGCGCGGTCTTCGCGCTCAGTTGGGTGCCCTGCGTCGGCCCGACGCTCGGCGCGGTGCTCGGCATGGCCGCCGTCGAGGGGCAGACCGACCGGGCCGTGGTGCTGGCCGTGGCGTACTGCCTGGGGCTGGGGATACCCTTCGTCGTCTTCGGGTTGGGCTTCCAGCGCCTGCTCGGGGTCTTCCGCGCCGTCCGGCGCCACAGCCGCTGGATCACCCGGGTCGGCGGCGCCCTGCTGATCCTGATCGGCCTCGCGCTGGTCACCGGCGGGTGGACGAATTTCGTGATCTGGTTGCAGACCACCGTCGGGGTGGGCGAGGTGAGCATCTGATGACCGTCGTGGACGAGCGGCCGGCGACGCCGGCCGAGGCGCCCCGGCGCCGCCCCAACCGGCTGCTGGCCCTGCTGCGCAACTCGTGGCGGCAGCTCACCAGCATGCGTACGGCGCTGGTGCTGCTGTTCCTGCTCGCGGTCGCCGCCATCCCCGGCTCGGTGCTGCCGCAGCGCGGGGTCAACCCGGAGGACGTGCGGGACTACTTCACCGAGCACCCCGACCTGGCCCCGGTGCTGGACCGGATCGGCGCCTTCGAGGCGTTCGGCTCGGTCTGGTTCTCCGCGATCTACCTGCTGCTGTTCACCTCGCTGATCGGCTGCATCACCCCCCGGCTGCGCGACCACGTCCGGGCGCTGCGGTCGAAGCCGCCGGCCGCCCCGAAGCGGCTGGACCGGCTGCCGCAGCACGCGGTGCTGCCCGCCCCCGAGGGCGGCGCGGCGGCGATCGCCGAGACGCTGCGCCGACGGCGCTGGCGGGTGGCGGTCCGCGGCGACGAGGTCTCCGCCGAGAAGGGCTACCTCAAGGAGACCGGCAACCTGCTCTTCCACACCTCGATGGTGGTCGTGCTGGTCGGCGTCGCGCTCGGCTCCTGGTACGGCTGGAACGGCAACAAGCTGCTGGTCGCGGGCAAGGACAACGCGTTCTGCAACACCCAGCAGCAGTACGCCGAGAGCAAGCTCGGCCCCCGGGTCGGCAGCGAGGACCTGCCGGACTTCTGCATCCAGCTCGACGACTTCGAGGCCCGGTTCCTGGAGTCCGGCCAGCCGGAGTTCTACTCGGCCAGGGTGACCGTGGACGAGGCCGGCGGTGCGCCGCGGCCTGCGGAGTTCTCGGTCAACTCCCCGCTGCGCCTCGACGGCGCGAACGTCTACCTGCTCGGCCACGGCTACGCCCCGGTGATCCGCTACACCGACCGGTTCGGCCGCAGCCAGACCAGCGCCGTGCCGTTCCTGACCACCGGCGACGTCGGGCTGACCAGCGAGGGGCTGGCGGCCTTCCCGGACGCCAACGTCGACCCCGACACCGGCAGCCGGGACCCGGACCTCCAGATGGCCTTCTCGGGCCTCTACCTGCCGACCGCGCCGGATTCGGCGCCGTTCGCGCGCTCCGAGTACCCGACCGAGCGCAACCCGGCGCTGAACCTCGTCGCCTACCGGGGCAACCTGGGGCTGGACGCGGGTATCCCCGGCTCGATCTACGAGCTGGACCAGCGGCAGGTGCGGGCCGGCAAGGTGAAGGAGGTCGGCACGAAGCTGCTCCGCAAGGGCGAGACCTGGACGCTGGACGACGGCAGCACGGTCGAGTTCCTGGACAGCCTGCCGTACATCACCCTGTCGGTCCGGTACGACCCGGGCTCCACGCTGCTGCTGGTCAGTTCCGGGGTGCTGCTGGTCGGGCTGATGGGCTCGCTGTTCGGCCGGCGCCGCCGGGTCTTCTTCCGGGTGCTGCCGACCGACCCCGCGGGTGGATCTCCGACGGGCGGTAGTAGTTTGGTCGAGGCCGGTGGCCTGCCGCGCACCGACCATCCAGGGTTCGCCGACGAGTTCGCGCAGCTCGTCGCCGCGGTCAGCGGTGACGGGGGGCCGGACGGGCGGGCCGGTGTCGATCGCGCCGGCGACGAGCGGGCCGGATCGCGAGAAGGAGCCGAGTGATGTCCGCACTCTCCGACCAGTTGGTGTCGTTCGCGATCCTGGCGTACCTGGTCGCGATGATCAGCCACGCCGTCGAGTACGCGCTCGGCAACGCCCGCGCCCACGTCGCGGCACCCGCCCGCGAACTGGTCGGGGCCGGCGTCGGCGCGGCCGGCGGCAGCGTCCCGCCCGAGCCGGTGGCGACCGGCCCGACCGCCGCCGAGCGCACCGCGCACCGGGCCCGCCTGGCCGGCCGGATCGCGGTGGGCGTCACCGCGCTCGGCGCGCTGCTGCACCTCGGGGCACTGGTCGCCCGCGGTGTCGCCGCCGACCGGATGCCCTGGGGCAACATGTACGAGTTCGTGCTCACGGTCTCGTGGATCGGCGCCGCCGCCTGGCTGGTGGTGCTCTGGAAGCTGCCGATGCTGCGTCGGCTGGGGCTGTTCCTGTCGCTGGTGATGGTGCTGCTGCTGGCGACCGCCGAGCTGGTGCTCTACGTGCCGATCGTGCCGCTGGTGCCGGCGCTCAACTCGTACTGGTTCGTCATCCACGTCTCGACGGTCATCTTCGCCTCCGGCATCCTCCTGCTCGGCGCGGTCCCCGCGGTGGCGTTCCTGATGCGCTCCGGCTACGAGCAGGGCAGGCGAAGCTTCCCGTACACCCTGGCGAAGCGGGTGCCGGCGGCGGCCGCCCTGGAGCGGCTGACCTTCGTGCTGCACGCCTTCGCGTTTCCGATCTTCACCTTCGCGGTGATCGCCGGGGCGATCTGGGCCGAGGCGGCCTGGGGCCGGCCGTGGGGCTGGGACCCGAAGGAGACCTGGTCGTTCATCTCCTGGGTGATCTACGCCGGCTACCTGCATGCCCGGGCCACCCCGAGCGTGAAGCGGAACGTGGCCACCTGGCTGGCCGTGGTCGGCTTTCTCACCATGCTGATGAACCTGTTCGGGGTGAACATCTTCTTCGAGGGCCTGCACTCCTACGGCGGCCTCGACTGATCGCCGGACGCGGCCACCTGCCGGGGCGGCGGCGGGCGGCCCCGAGTGGCCGCCCGCCCCAGCCTGGTCACTTCGGCAGTTGCCCCGACCCGTCGACGATCGCGACCGTGAGCACCGCCGTCGAGTTGAGCACCTGACCGGCCTTCATCCCGTCCTGGTCGCGCACCAGCACGGATCGCTCGCCGAGGTAGGCGTGGCTCCGCCGGTCGAAGATCAGCTCGGCGCGAGTGCCCTGCACCTCGGTCAGGGCCAGGGCCACCCCGGCCCGCCCGGCCTCGTCGGTGACGTCGCCGACCACCCGGACACCGGGGATCTTCGCGACCGCCGTGAAGACCGCGGCGAGCGAGGCCGGCGAGAGGTACGCCTCGCGGATCAGGTCGCCGGCGGCGGTGAACGCCTGCTGGTCGCGCGGGTTCTGGTTGCCCGGACCGTCGGGATAGAGGTACGCCAGCATCGCGTCGGCGTCGGTCGGCAGGTTCGCGCGGTGGCCGGCGGTCGGCTGGCACTCCAGCTCGGTGGTCTTGCCGTACTCGCTGACGACGCTCTTCCCGTCCCGGCAGCCGGGCAGGGGAATGTCCACCCAGTTCCCGGCTCCGCCGCGGGGGCGCTCACGGACCACGCCGTCCCGGGTGCCATCGACCGAGAGCCAGACCCGGCGCTGCTTCGGGCCGTCTGTTCCCGGCCTGGGCCCGCCCTCGATCCGGCTCAGCCCCGCGGTGATCGACTCGACGTAGACGAACTGGTCGGCCCGGATGGCGACGGTGGGCTGGCGCTGGGCCTGGGCGGCGGCGTCGGCCAGGATCCGCTCGGCGGCGGACGCGGTGGACGCCGGGGGCTGGCCGCCCATCGGCACCACCTGGGTGACCAGCACGCCGGCGGTGAGCACCGCCGCCATTCCGCCTACCGCCGCCATCCGCCAGCCGAACCGGGGCGCCGCGAACCGGGGCGCCCGGAGGCGACCGGGCCGGCGGCTCGCCTCGCTGAGCACGCGGTGCCGCAGCCGGGCGGGCGGGGTCGCCGCGTCCGGGTCGAGCGTCGTTCCGAACTCGTCGAGCATCTTCAGGTCGTTCATCTGTCCACCTCGGAGAAGTCCGTCGGGTTGGTGTCGCCGAGCGCGTTCCGCAGCTTCCGGCGGGCGCGGTGCAGCCGGGAGCGCACCGTGCCGATCTTGATGTGCAGCGTGTCGGCGACCTCCTCGTAGCTGAGGTCGCTCCACGCGACGAGCAGCAGCACGTCGCGGTCGCCGGGGGAGAGCCGGCGCAGCGCGTCCGCCAGGGTGCGGCGGTTCGCCTGGGCGGTGACCGAGGCGGCCACCCGGTCGGCGAACCCCTCGGCGACGTCGCCGCCCCCGGCCCGCCCCATCGTCCGGTAGCGGGCCTCCTCGGCGCGGCGGTGCCGGGCGATCTCCCTGGTCAGGATGCCGAAGAACCAGGGGCGGGCGTCGGCGCGGGCGAGGTCGTACGTCCCCCGCCGCCGGAAGGCGGCGAGGAACGTCTCGGCGACCACGTCCTCCGCCCGTTCCGGACCGAGCCGGCGGTGGGCGTACCGGTAGAGCTGGGCGGCGTACCGGTCGTACAGCACCCCGAACTGTTCGGCGTCACTCCGGGACGCCGCGATGACCGTGGCGTCGCTGAGGCCGCCAGCGGCCACTACCGTCACCACGGCGGAGCTGTCTGTTGGAGCCGAATCACGTACTGGCCTCCCATCCACGAGCGAGCTGTCACCCTGTCTCTCCCGCAGCGCGGTTTCGAGTTCTCCGGGTGTCGCTGGGCCCGGGGGCCGGTCAGCCGCCGAACCAGCCCGGCACGTCGAGGCGGAACCAGTTGGCCGGCGCGACCGCACGCAGGTCGTCCTCCATGGCGGCGACCCGGTCCGGGCCCAGGGCGTCCGCCCAGCGTTGCCGGAGCTGGTCGAAGACGATCGCCGAGCGGCGTAGCCCGTCGAGACCGTGCGGCGTCATCCGCACCAGCTTCCGCCGGGCGTCGCGGGGGTCGTCGGCCCGTTCGAGGTAGCCGAGGGCGACCAGGCGGTCCACCGTCTTGCCGGCCGCCTGCTTGGAGATTCCCAACCGTTGGCCCAGCTCGGTCGCGGTGGTGCCGTCGGCGCCGACCGCCTGGAGGACGAAGCCGTGCAGCGGTCGCAGCTCCGGGTGCCCCTGCCGGGCCAGCTCCGCGTGCAGGTCGTCGATGAGCGTACGGAAGCCGGCCAGCAGCAGCAGGGGCAGCAGGAAGCCGGGCCGGTCGGGGTCAGTTGCCATGTTCGACAACCACGTTTACCATTTGGACAACCACGTTGACGATCGTACGTCACCGCCGGTGCCGCTCCGCCCTGCCGCGCCCGGCGACGCCTGTTGCTCCCGACGAAAGGTCACCCCGTGCCCGTCTTCACGCCCCACACCCCCGAGACCGCCCCCGCCGCCGCGCGCCCGACCATCGAGGCGGTACGCCACAAGCTCGGCCACCTGCCCGCCGCGGTCGGCCTCATGGCCGGGTCCCCGGAGCTGCTCAAGGGGTTCCTCACCGTCAACGGCATCTTCGAGGGCTGCGCGCTCGGCCCGGTCGAGCGGGAGGTGGTCGTGCTGACCGTCGCCACCCGCAACGAGTGCCACCTCTGCGTGGCCATGCACACCGCCACGCTGACCCGGCAAGGCGCCGCGCCCGGGCTGATCGAGGCGCTGCGCGCCGGCGCGCCGCTGCCCGACGACCGGCTGGAGGCGCTGCGGCGCTTCACCCTCGCGGTGCTCGACCACCGGGGCGCGGTGCCCGAGGAGGGGACCCGCGCCTTCCTGGCGGCCGGCTACCAGCCCCGACACGCCCTGGACGTGGTGCTCGGCGTGGGGACGTACACCATCTCCACCTTCGCCAACCGGCTCACCGGCGCGCCGCTCGACCCGCCCGTGGCCGCGTACGCCTGGCAGCCCGCCGGCTGACGGAACGCCCGGTCAGCGTCCGGCGGCGACCCGGTTGTCCCCCGCCGGGTGGTCGGTGTGGCGGAACGCACACGGGGCGGTCGACATCACCCGACCCGGCTGGGGGAGCCGGGGTGCCGGTGCGGGAGACTGGCAGGCATGGCGGCTCGTGGCTTCCCGTACAACGATCTGAAGGACTTCCTCGCGGCGCTGGAGCGCGCGGGCGAGCTGCGGCGGGTGAGCGTCCCCGTCGATCCCACCCTGGAGATCAGCGAGATCGTCACCCGGACGGTCCGCGCGGACGGCCCCGCGTTGCTCTTCGAGCGGCCGACCCGGGGCGAGATGCCGGTGGCGATCAACCTCTTCGGCACCGAGAAGCGGATGGCGATGGCGCTCGGCGTCGAGCGGCTCGACGAGATCGGCGAGCGGATCGGCAACATGCTCAAGCCGGAGTTGCCGATGGGCCTCTCCGGGATGATGGACGGCCTCGGCAAGGTCATGCAGCTCAAGTCGATGCCGCCGAAGAAGGTCAGGACCGCCCCCTGCCAGCAGGTGGTCTACCGTGGCGACGATGTCGACCTGAACCGGCTGCCGGGGCTGCAGGTCTGGCCGGGTGACGGCGGGATCTTCCACAACTTCGGGCTGACCCACACCAAGCACCCGGAGACCGGCAAGCGCAACCTGGGGTTGTACCGGTTGCAGCAGCACTCGCGGAACACCATCGGCATGCACTGGCAGATCCACAAGAACTCCACGGCGCACCACGCGGTCGCCGAGCGGCTCGGGCAGCGGCTGCCGGTGGCCATCGCCATCGGCGCCGATCCCGCGGTCGCCTACTCGGCCAGCGCGCCACTCCCCGCCGACATCGACGAGTACCTGTTCGCCGGGTTCCTGCGCGGTGAGCGGGTCGAGATGACGGACTGCCTGACGGTCCCGTTGCAGGTGCCGGCGCACGCGCAGGTCGTCCTGGAGGGCTACATCGAGCCGGGCGAGCGGCTCCCGGAGGGGCCGTTCGGCGACCACACCGGCTTCTACACGCCGGTGGAGCCCTTCCCGGTGATGCACATCGAGTGCATGACCATGCAGCGCGACCCGGTCTACCACTCGATCGTCACGTCGCAGCCGCCGCAGGAGGACCACGGCCTCGGCAAGGCCACCGAGCGGATCTTCGCGCCGTTGCTGCGCTTCCTGATCCCGGACATCGTCGATTACGACCTGCCGGCCGCCGGGGTCTTCCACAACTGCGCGATCGTGTCGATCCGCAAGCGCTACCCGAAGCACGCCCAGAAGGTCATGAACGCGATCTGGGGTGCGCACATGATGTCGCTGACCAAGCTGATCGTGATCGTCGACGAGGACTGCGACGTGCACGACTACAACGAGGTCGCCTTCCGCGCCTTCGGCAACGTCGACTACGCCCGCGACCTGCTGCTCACCGAGGGCCCGGTGGACCACCTGGACCACGCGTCGTACCAGCAGTTCTGGGGTGGCAAGGCGGGCGTCGACGCGACCCGCAAGCTGCCCGGCGAGGGCTACACCCGGGGCTGGCCGGAGGAGATGACGATGGCCCCCGAGGTCGTCTCCCTGGTGGACAAGCGGTGGAAGGAGTACGGCATCTGATGGCCACCGCCGTCGCCGAGCCGGTGGAGCGTCCCGGCCGGGTCAAGTCCTTCCTCAAGCTCGTGGCGATCGAGCACTCCGTGTTCGCGCTGCCGTTCGCGTACCTGTCGGCGTTGACCGCCATGCAGGTTCACGGGGGGCGGGTGCGGTGGGGGGACCTGCTGCTGATCACCGTGGCGATGGTGGGCGCGCGGACGTTCGCCATGGCGGCCAACCGGATCCTGGACCGCCGGATCGACGCGCGGAACCCGCGTACCGCCTCCCGGGAGCTGGTCACCGGGGCGGTCAGCGTGCGGACGGCCTGGACCGGCGCGGCGGTCGCGCTCGTGGTCTTCCTCGCCGCCGCCGCCCTGCTCAACCCGCTCTGCCTGGTGCTCGCGCCGCTCGCCGTGGTGCCGCTGGTGGTCTACCCGTACGGCAAGCGGTTCACCAACTGGCCGCACGCCATCCTGGCGGTCGCCCAGGCGGTGGGCCCGGTCGGCGCGTGGCTGGGGGTCACCGGCACCCTCGACGGCTCGTGGCCCGCCTGGCTGCTCGGCGCGGCCGTCGGGCTCTGGATCGGCGGCTTCGACCTCATCTACGCCTGCCAGGACTCCGAGATCGACCGGGAGATCGGGGTGCACAGCGTGCCCGCCCGGTACGGCCGGCGCTTCGCCCTGCACGCCTCGACCGTGGCGCACGTGGTGACCTTCGCGCTCTTCATCTGGTTCGGCGCGCTGGTCGGCTTCGGCTGGCCCTGGTGGATCGGGCTGGCGCTGACCGCGCTCGCGTTCGGCTACCAGCACGTGGTCGTCACCCCGACCGACCTGAGCAAGGTCAACCGGGCCTTCTTCACCGCCAACGGCTTCGTCGGCATCGCGCTGTTCGTCTTCGCCCTGCTCGACCTGGTGATCCGCCTCGACCTGCGCCCCTGACCGCGCCGGCCGCAGCGCCCCCTCGGTGGGCGGGCTCGCCGGAGGGCCGGGGTGCGGGCGGCGAGGGTCAGCGGAGGGCGGCGGGCTCGGGGTGGGAGCCCGGGTAGCGATCACTCTCCAGCGTCCAGTCGACGGTCGCCCGGACGGCGTTCGCCACCCCGTCGAGGTGGTCGGTGACCGCCTCGTCCAGCGCCGGCCCGAACGACGGCACCGCCGCCCGCAGCTCGACGAAGCGCCGCATCGACGCCCGCCAGCGCTCGGCGGTCAGCGCGACCGCGGTCTCCACCGGCACCCCGTGCTCGGCGGCGGTCGCCAGCACCAGGTTGTGCCCGCCCGAGGTGGCCCGGTCGCGCTCCAGCGAGGCCAGGTCGTTGTACCAGGAGACCAGGTCGTTCCCGGTGGCGGCGACCCGGCGCAGCAGCGGGTGGTGGTGCACCGCGTCGGGCAGCGGACGCCCGGTGACGAACTCCACCAGCGGGTACGACACGTACGTGGCGGAGGTGGCGCGTCGCAGCTCGACGTACTCGGCGACGCCGGGGTGGCGTCCGGCCGACTTGTTGACCGCCTCCCGCCACGTGCCGTCGAGGTGGTCGGCGACCGCCTCGGCGAAGCGCAGCCGCCAGCGGGCCGGCATCCGCCGGCGCGGCTCCCGCCACGCGCGCACCAGCAGCCGCCGCAGCGGCCCGGTGAGTCCGGCGTGCCGGATCCGGGGGCCCTCACGCAGCAGGGTCAGCGCGCCGGCGCGCAGCGCCCGGATCTCGTCCGTGCCGAGCCGGCCCGGCCCGTCGCACGCGTCGTCGACCAGGAAGAACCAGGTGAACAGCGCGGCCAGCACGCGCAGGTCGGGCTCCGTGGCGCCCGGGTAGAGGCGGCCGGCGTACCGGGCGACGCCGGCGCGGGCCAGCCGTTGCGGGGTCCCGTCGTCGGCCGGCAGGCCGAGGCCCGGCAGCAGGTCGTCGGTCAGCCAGCCCTGCACCCGGTCGGCGTGCGGCGAGAGCCGGGGCGGGATGGGGCACTCCGACCGCAGCGACCAGAGGATCTCGTCGGTCGTCACCGATTCCTCCCGCGTGCGATCTGCGTCCGTGCGAATCGCCCCGGCAGCATGTCAGGTCGCCGGGATGCCCGCGATCCCGGCCGACATCGCGCTCGTCGGGGACAAACCGCCCCACAGGCGGGTATCCCGGGCGGCGCCGGTCCGGGGGTGCGTGACGGCGCCGGCGAGCGACCAGGCAGGCTGGTGGCATGCGGGAACCATGGGTGGTCGGGGTCTCCGGGGCGTCCGGAACGCCGTACGCGGCGGCCGTCGTGCGGGCGCTGCTCGACGCCGGGGAGCCGGTGGACCTGATCGTCTCCCGGGCCGCCCGGCTGACGGTCCTGGACGAGACCGGCCGCCCGTTCCGGGACGCGCACTGGGCGGAGGACCTGGCCACCTGGCTGGGCCGGGACCTCGCGGGCGCCGACGTGCGGCACTGGCCCGCCGGCGACCTGGCGGCCGGCCCGAGCAGCGGCTCCTACCGGGTACGCGGGATGGCGGTGGTCCCGGCGAGTACGGCGGCCTGCGCCGGCATCGCCATCGGGCTCTCCAAGGACCTGCTCCAGCGCGCCGCCGAGGTGAACCTCAAGGAGCGCCGGCCGGTGGTGGTGGTGCCCCGGGAGACGCCGGTGACCCGCAGCCACCTGGAGCACCTGATCGCCCTGCACGACGCCGGGGCGGTGGTCCTGCCGGCCAGCCCCGGCTTCTACGGTGCGGGGGCGGCGGCCTCCGCCCAGCAGCTCGTCGACTTCGTCGCTGGCAAGGTGCTGGACGCCCTCGGCGTACCGCACGACCTGTTCCGCCGCTGGTCTGGTGAGTTGGGCGCGGCGCGGGACTGAGCCCGGCCGGGTTCACAGGGCCGCGGACCGGAGTCGGTGTCCGGTCCGCGCGGCGATCCGCACCGGTCAGTACATTCCCGCGTTGGCCGGGCCTGGGCCGGTCGAGGCGGCCGGGCCCGCGTTGCGCGGCTTGCCGACGTCCTCCGCCTCGTCCAACATGCCCTCACCCTCAAGCAGGGCCCGCACCTCGGATTCCCGAAACCGGCGGTGCCCGCCTGGAGTCCGGATGCTGCCTATCCGGCCCGCCGCCGCCCATCGCGTCACAGTCTTCGGGTCAACCCGAAACAGTGCGGCAACTTCACCCGGTGTCAGCAGGCGATCTCCAGTGTCCACAGCCCCCTCCTCGCGTCGACGAAGCCCCCGGCTGAACACACTGCCCCCGGCCGGTGCGAGCCCAGAGCCGTCATGAGGGACGTATGGCAATTACAGCACCAGCGACCTGGCCTGTCCGCCAAACGCGAAAAACGCACTGAGTGGGAAGTTAGGAAATATTACCTGCGGACCACTCCCTTGACTGTGAGTTTGCGAACGACTACACCCTGTCATGTTCAACGCGCTCCGAGCGCCCGACGTTACGCCCGGACCGCTAGGGTCTACAGTCCGTGGACGCCATCGACCTGAGCCTCGTGGAACTGCTGCGCGGCAACGCCCGCCTGTCCTACGCCGAGCTGGCCCGGCAGGTGGGCCTCTCCGCGCCGGCCGTGCACGAACGGGTCGGCAAGCTGGAGACCGGCGGCGTGATCCGGGCGTACCGGGCGGAGGTGGAGCCCGAGTCGATCGGCCTCGCCGTCACCGCGCTCATCGGGATCATCCAGGACTCGGGCGCCGACACCGACGACGTGCTCGAGGCGTTCCGGCAGATGCCCGAGATCGAGTCCTGCTACTTCATGGCCGGCGTCGAGTCGTTCCTGCTCAAGGCCAGGGTCGGCACCATCGCGGAGCTGGAGCGGCTGATCGTGCGACTGAACCGTACCCCCGGCGTCGCCTCCACCCGGACCGGCATCGCCCTCTCCACCAAGTGGGAGAACCGCCCGCAGCCCCCGGTGACGCCCACCACCTGACGGCCGCGGCACGGGGCACGCCCGGCCCGCCGGGGCGTCCCGCCGGCCCTGGCGTCCCGCCGGCGGCGGCGATAGCGTGCGCCGATGACGAAGCCCGTCCCCGGGGCGGCCGTGGTCACCGGTGCCGCCGGCGGCCTCGGCCGGGCCATCGCCGCCGCCCTGCACGCCGACGGCTGGCCGGTGCTCCTCACCGACCTCGACGCCGGGGCGGTGGCCGACGCCGCCGCGCCGCTCGGCGGCTGGTCCCGCCCGCTGGACGTCCGCGACGAGGCCGCCTGCGCCGCCGTCGCCGCCGAGGCGGCCGGCCGGGGCGGGCTCGGCCTCTGGGTGAACAACGCCGGCATCCTCGTCACCGGCCCCTCCTGGGAGCACGACGCGGCGACCCGCCGCCGGGTGGTCGAGGTGAACACCCTCGGTGCGATGAACGGCACCCTCGCCGCGCTGGCCGTCATGCGGGCGCAGGGGCACGGGCACGTGGTCAACGTCGTCTCGCTGGCCGGGCTGGTGGCCGCCCCCGGCGAGACCGTCTACGCGGCCAGCAAGCACGCCCTGGTGGCCTTCAGCATCGGCACCCTCGCCGACCTGCGGCTGGCCGGGCACCGGGGCGTACACGTGTCGTGCCTCTGCCCGGACGGGATCTGGACGCCGATGCTGCACGACAGGCTCGACGACCCGGGCGCCGCGGTCTCCTTCACCGGGACGCTGCTGAACCCCGAGCGGGTGGCCCGCCGGGCGGCGCGCCTGGCCCGCCGGCCCCGCCCGGTGGTCAGCGTGCCGCGCTGGCGCGGCGCGCAGGTCCGGCTGCTCGACGCGCTGCCCGGCCCGGCCGTGCGGCTCGCCCCGCTGATCCTCGCGGCCGGCCGGGCGGGTCAGCGCCGCCAGCGTCGCCGGGCCGGAGCCGAGCCACGCTGAGCGGGCTTGCTAGGTTTCGGACGTGACTCATCTCGACCGGTGCGACGAGGCCAGCCGGCGCTGGGTGACCGATGCGATCGCCACCGTCGAGGCGGACGCCAACCGGTCCGCCGACACCCACCTGCTGCCGTTCCCGCTGCCCCGGGCGTGGGGGATCGACCTCTACCTGAAGGACGAGTCGGTGCACCCCACCGGCTCCCTCAAGCACCGGCTGGCCCGCTCGCTCTTCCTCTACGGGCTGTGCAACGGCTGGATCGGCCCGGGCACCACGATCGTCGAGGCGTCCTCCGGCTCGACGGCGGTCTCGGAGGCGTACTTCGCACGGATGCTGGGGCTGCCGTTCATCGCGGTGATGCCGGCCTCCACCTCGCCGGAGAAGATCGCCCAGATCGAGTTCCAGGGCGGCCGCTGCCATCTCGTCGACGACCCGGCCAAGGTGGTCGTCGAGGCCCGTTGGCTGGCGGAGGACTCCGGCGGGCGCTTCATGGACCAGTTCACCTTCGCCGAGCGGGCCACCGACTGGCGGGGCAACAACAACATCGCCGAGTCGATCTACGCGCAGCTCGCCCTAGAGCGGCACCCCGTGCCGACGTGGATCGTGGTGGGCGCCGGCACCGGCGGCACCAGCGCCACCATCGGCCGGTACGCCCGCTACCGGCGGCTGCCCACCAAGCTCTGCGTGGTCGACCCGGAGAACTCCGCGTTCTATCCCGCCTGGCAGGCGGCCGACTGGTCGGTCCGCACCGGGCGCGGCTCGCGGATCGAGGGGATCGGCCGGCCGACCGTGGAGGCGTCGTTCCTGCCCTCGGTGGTGGACCGGATGGTCCAGGTGCCCGACGCCGCCTCGCTGGCCGCCATGCGGGCCGGCTCGGCCGTGCTCGGCCGCCGGGTGGGCGGTTCGACCGGCACGAACCTGTGGGGCGCCTTCGGGCTGATCGCGGGGATGCTCGCCGAGGGCCGCACCGGCTCGGTGGTCACCCTGATCTGCGACGCCGGCGACCGCTACGCCGACACCTACTACGCCGACGACTGGGTGGCCGCCCAGGGGCTCGACCTGGGCCCGCACCTGGCGACGATCGAGCGCTTCCTCGCCGACGGCGCCTGGCCGGCCTGACCCGCGACGACACGTCCGGCTGGACGGCTCCGGCACCGGGCCGGGCGGTCAGCGCGGGTCGACACGCTCGGCCAACCCCGGGTAGCGCACCACGTAGCCGTCGGCGTCGAGGTCGATCTCGGCGGTGAACGTGTCACTGGTGAAGCGGACCCGGCCGGGGCCGAGCGGCGTGTAGACCTGCTCGGCGGGCACCACCATCAGGCTGGGCACCAGCACCCAGGCGACGGCGACCCGGTGCGGCGTGTCGGCCGGCGCGCGGGGCAACCCGAGACGGTGCACCGGCAGGGCGTTGAACAGCGGCGAACCGCCGAGGTCGACGTCCAGCGCCTCGGCCAGCCGGTCCGGGTCGTCCGTGCCGGGCAGCCCGGCGGGCGGATGGCCGGCGGCCCGCAGCGCCGCGTCCAGGTCGCCCTGCTCGCCGGTGGTCACCCGCCACCGGCCGCCGGCCCGTTCCAGGCGTACGCTCCGCAGCCACCCGGTGCCCTCGACCTCGACCTCGGCCCGGGCGGTCACCCACTCCGGGTCGGTGGTGAGCTGATAGCGGCAGGTGTAGGGGACCGGGTCGACGGCCGTGAGCGTGCCCCGAGCGGTCAACCCCTGGCCGTCGTCGAACAGCGCGTGCTCCGTGCCGGCGGTGTCCGTCCGGGTCCAGAAGAGCGACTTCGGCATGGTCGGCATGAGCCGGACGTTACGCGACGCGACCGACACCGGCAGCGGATGCGGAAACGCCGCCGTGGAGCGTGGGCTCCGCGACGGCGTTCCGGTCGGTGCTCGTGATCAGTGGGTACGCGCCGGCGGCCGCCCGCCGAAGCCCCGCCGCTCGTCGCGCGGCCGGTCGTCGCGACCCCGGCCCTCGGGCCGGAAGCCGCCCCGGTCGCCGAAGCGTCGCTCGCCGCGCTCGCCGTAGCCGCGTCCCTCGGTCGGCCGGTCGCCGTAGCGGCGCTCGCCCTGCGGCCGGTCGCCGTAGCCCCGGCTGTCGGCCGGCCGGTCGCCGTAGCCGCGTCCCTCGGTGGGCCGGTCGCCGTAGCGGCGCTCGCCCTGGGTGCGGTCGCCGTAGCTGCGGCGGTCGCCGAAGCCCCGGCTGTCGGTCGGCCGGTCGCCGTAGCGGCGCTCGCCCTGGGGCCGGTCGCCGTAGCGGCGCTCGCCGCGCCCGTCCCGGTCGCCGTAGCCGCGCTCGCCGTGCGGCCGGTCGCCGTAGCGCCGCTCGCCCCGGTCCGCGAAGCCCCGCTCGCCGTAGCCGCGTCCCTCGGTGGGCCGGTCGCCGTAGCGGCGCTCGCCCTGGGTGCGGTCGCCGTAGCCGCGGCGGTCGCCCTGGGGCCGGTCGCCGTAGCGGCGCTCGCCGCGGGCGTCGCGGTCGCCGAAGCGGCGCGGGCCGCCCGGCCGGTCGCCGTGCCGGCGCGGCTCCTCGGGCTCGTTGCGGACCGGGACGCCGCTCGGCTCGCGGGCGCCGGTCAGCTCGGCGAGCGCCGGGTCGCCGGCGCGCACCCGGGTCTCGGCCGGCGCCACGCCGGCCTTCTCCAGCATGGCGAGGGTCGTCCGGCGCTGCTTCGGCAGCACCAGCGTGGCGACCGCGCCCGACTCCCCGGCCCGAGCGGTACGCCCCGCGCGGTGCAGGTAGTCCTTCGGGTCCTTCGGCGGGTCGACGTGCAGCACCAGCGAGACGCCGTCCACGTGGATGCCCCGGGCCGCCACGTCCGTGGCGACCAGGACGTTCATCCGACCCTCACGGAACTCGGCCAGCGTGCGGGTACGCATCCGCTGCGTCTTGCCGCCGTGCAGGCCACCCGCGCGTACGCCCACGGCGGCGAGCTGCTCGACCAGCCGGTCCACGCCGAGCTGGGTGCGGGCGAAGACCATGGTCCGCCCGTCCCGGGCCGCGATGGACGCCGCCACCGGGAACTTGTCGTGCGGCGGGATCAGCAGCATGTGGTGGTCCATGGTGGACACCGATGCGGTGGACGGGGCGGTCGAGTGGGTCACCGGGTCGGTCATGAACCGCTTGACCAGCGCGTCGACGTCACCGTCCAGAGTGGCCGAGAAGAGCAGCCGCTGGGTGCCCGCCGGCGTCTTCGCCAGCAGCTCGGTGACCTCGGGCAGGAAGCCCATGTCGGCCATCTGGTCGGCCTCGTCGAGGACCGTGATCTCCACGTCGTCCAGGTGGCACACGCCCCGGGCGATCAGGTCGCCCAGCCGGCCCGGGGTGGCCACGACGATCTCCACGCCGCGCCGCAGGGCGTCGATCTGCCGGTCGTACGGCACGCCGCCGACGGCGGTCTTCAGGAACACGCCGACGGCCTTGCCGAGCGGCAGCAGCGCGTCGTTGACCTGCATGGCGAGCTCGCGGGTCGGCACCAGGACCAGGGCCCGCGGGTGCAGCGGCCGGGCCCGCTCGCCGTCGGCCACCCGGGCCAGCAGCGGCAGGCCGAAGGCCAGGGTCTTGCCGGAGCCGGTCTGGCCCCGACCGAGGACGTCCCGGCCGGCGAGCGCGTCCGGCATGGTGGCGCGCTGGATCTCGAACGGGGCGGTGATGCCCTGCCGGGCGAGCGCGCGGACCAGCGGCTGGGGCAGCCCCAGCGCGGCGAAGTCGGTGGCCTCGGCCGTCACCGGTGCGGCGGAGTCCTGCGGGGTGGCGTCCTGTTCGACGACGGACTGCGCGTCGGCGGTGTCGAGGGCGGGCGGAAACGTGCCGGGTTCAGCAAACGCGGTCAAGAAATGCCTTTCGAGCGGGGCGCATCTTCGCGTTGGCCTGCCGCAGCTGAACGCCGCCGAATCGCCCGCAAGATCGCCCATGGGCGCGCACGACGCGCGCCGGGTCAGTGATCTCCACCAGTGTACGGCGGAGCGGCGAGCCCGCCACCGCACCACGGATCGGTAGTGGGCGGGCTCACCATGGCCGTCGCCGGACGGCTCACTTGGTCAGGATGCCGCCCACCAGCCCGCCCACGGTGTCGGTGGCCAGCAGGACGACCAGCACGCTGATCGCCACGAGCAGACCCAGCGAGGCGGCCAGGACGATCATGACCCTGGCCGTGCTGGACCGCTCCTCGGTGGGGGTCTCCGTCCAGCCCTGGGCCAGGATGTGCCCGGTCAACGAGCCGGAGTTCTCCAGCGGGTTGGTCGGGAAGGAGACGGTGGCGAAGCCCGGACCTTCCGAGCCGGCGCCGTAGATCGTGCCCAGGTCGGTCCCGCCGTCGAAGCGCCCGGCGGTGGCGGCGTCGGGCCGCCCGCCCGGTGCCGCCGGGCCCCCGCCACGACCCGCGCCGGCGGGGCGATCGCCCAGCCGGCGCGCCTCCCCGGGGGGCGTGGCCGGCTCGGTGCCGCCCGGCCGACGGTCACCGGGGCTGGTCGGCGGCGGCCAGGTCGCCATCGCGGGAGCGGGTACGGGCACCGCGGAGACCGGCGGCGCGGACGTCGGCGGGGCGGAGACCTGCGGCGCGGCGAACGGCGGCGCGGACGCCGGCGGGGTGGAGAGCAGCGGCGGGGAGACCGACGGCGGGGAGACCGACGGCGTGGTGAACGACGGCGTGGTGAACGACGGCGTAGGGGCCGGCGGGGCGGAGACAGTCGGAACGGGGGACGCCGGCGGGCTCGCGGGCGCTGCCGGCGGGGCCGGGACGGGCGCGGTGGCCGTGGCGGGCGGCGGCGGGAACGGCGGCGCCGGCATCGGGCCGGGCGGTGGCGGCGGGGCTGGCACCGGCGGCCCGGGCGGCGGCGTCGGCGGACCCGGCACGGGCGGCACCGGGCCCGGTGGAGTGGGCCCCGGCCGGGGCGGCGCCGGGACGGGGATCGGCGGGGTCGGGACCGGCGGGGTCGGGGCCGGGACCGGCGGGTTCGGGGACGGCGGGTTCGGGCCGGGCACCGGCGGCACGGGGGCCGGCGCCGGCTCGGGCTCCGGCACCGGCGGCTTGGGCGGCTGCGCCGGTTCCGGCGGCTGGGCGGGCTCCGGCGGCTCCGGGTTGACCGGCGCCGCCCGGTAGACCCTCGCCTCGCCCGTGCCCGACCGGATCGCCGAGGCCTCGTCGGCGGAGACCCGGCGCATCCCGGGCACGGCGGCGCTGGCCCGGGCCGCCGCGGCCCGCTGCTCGGGGACCGGCGCGCCGGCCGGAGCGGCCGCACCGGTGGCCCGGTAGGTGGTGCCGGCGGTCGGGCGGGCCGACGGTGCCGCGTCGCCCTCACCGGGTGCGGCCGCGGTGGCCACGCTCACCCGGCCCCGGGCGGGCTGTCGGCGTACGTCGTCGGCGGGCGGCTCCGACGTGCCCGCGGAGCCGGTGCCCGACGCCGGGCTGCCGTCGGCCGAGGTCGCGATGGACCCGCCGGTGGGCGCCGGGGCCCCGCCGCGGCTCCGGTCGGGCGTGGATCCGTGGTCGACCGGCTCCGCCGGAACCTCTTGCTCGGCCATGCTCGCCCTCCGCGCCGCGCTCGCGCCCGGATCCGCGACGTCGGACCGGGCGTGCCTGACTGTCACCGTGCCATATTCCGGCCCGGCGGCACAGCCGGAGTGCGTTCCGGGCCCGTGGTCCGTGGCGACCGGCATCGGCGCGCCGGGCGGAGCCGGCGCGTCCCGGTCAGCTACCCGTGCTGGCCGAGGCGGTGGCAGACGTGCTGCGCTCCGGGTCGGTGCTGCTCGCCGCCGTGGTCGGCGCCACGCTGTCGGACGTGGCGCTCGGCTCCGACGAGGCCGAGCGGCTCGCCGCCGGCGACGACCCGGTCGGGGACGGCGACGGCGAGGTCGACGCGCTGGGCGACGTCGTGGGCGACGGCGAACCGGTGGGGGTCGCCGAGGGCGAGGTCGACGGGGACGGCGACGGGGAGGTGGGCTTCGGGGTCGGCTTGGGGCTCTCCGTCGGCTTCGGCGAGGGCGGCTTGCTCTGCGTCGGCGACGGCGACGGGGTGCTCGTCGGCGCGGGCACCGCCCCGATCACCCGGGTGGCGGCGTAGAGCCGGGACCAGCGCACCGTGGAGATCTTGACGACGTCGCCGGTGGTCGGCGCGTGGATCATCTTGCCGCCGCCGACGTACATGCCCATGTGATGGATCGTCGTCCAGCTCGTGCCGGAGGCGAAGAAGAGCAGGTCACCGGGGAGCAGCGCGCTGCGGGACACGGTGCGGGACCGGGTGGCGTAGTACTGGTCCCGGGAGACCCGGGGCAGCCCGTAGTAGCCCGCCGACCGGTAGGCGGCGTAGATCAGGCCGGAGCAGTCGAACCGGTCCGGCCCCTCGGCGGCCCACAGGTAGGGGTCGCCGAGCTGCGCCTTGGCGTACGCCAGGGCCTTCAGGGCCGTGGGGTGGGCGGCCAGGCCGTTGGCCGTCTCGTTGCCGACGTAGCCGGCGCCGAGCTGCTGGTCGAGGGCCTCCTGCTGGCGCTCGAGCTCGATGAGCTGCGCGGCGTTGTCCCGGCGCAGCTTGGCCAGCTTCGCCTCGGCGTCGCGCAGGGCCTTCTCGCCGGCGGCGTATTCCGTCTGGGCGCCCTTGAGCCGGGACTCGGCCGAGATCAGTGCCTGGCCGGCCACCTGCTCGCCGGTGCGGGCCCGGGACAGCTCGCCCTCGGCGGCGGTGGTGCCGCCCTCGGCCTTCTCGCCGCGGATGATCCGGGAGAGCCGGCTCAGCTCGTGCAGGTCGTTGGCGAACTCGCCGGGCGGGAGGGCGGCGGCGGCCTTGAACGCGCCCGCGGCGGCGGCGTCGGCGCCCTCCTGGGCGCGGGCCAGCGCGTCCCGGGCGAGCGCGAGGTCGCGTTCGGCGGTGGCCCGCTGGCCCTCGGCCTCGGTGCGCTTCTGCAGCAGCACGAGCAGTTGGTCGCGGAGCTGCCCGACCTGGGCCTCGGCGGCGTAGATCTGGGTGGCGAGCGGGCCGTCGATCAGGTTGCCGGCCGGTGCGCCCGGCACCCCGCCGCCCGGCGTCCCGGTGACGGGCGCGCCGCCGGGGAGCTGGAGCTGACCGGTGACGGCCGGCCGGAGGCCGGTGTCGGGGACGCTGGTGGGCAGCGCCGGGTCGGCCTGGACCGGGTTGGCGAGGACCGTGGCGGCGACGGCTCCGAGCAGGGCGGACCAGAGCGCCGGACGCAGCACCGGCGAGATCACCGGGCTCCGTCGTCGCTGCCGTCGCCCGCGCCCGCTGTCGACCATTCCGCTCCCCGTCCGGCGTGCTGTCGCCGCGCCAGGGTGGACGCGGCCGTGAGGACGCTACCAGTGTGTGGCGAACGTCCCATCCTGTCTTACCTCACCCACGCAGCCATGTCGATGCGTCGAGAGGTAACGGGAGGCTGAGAGTTCGGTGAATCGGCCCACGGGGGCCGACCGTGCTGCGGCGGCGCCGGCACGTGGACGTAGGCTCGATTCCTACCGCAGGTGGAAGGGACGTGGCTTTCGATGGACGCCGGACTCAAGCGTGAGCTCGAAGCGAAGGTGTACGCCGGCGAGCGGCTGACCCGCGAGGACGGCATCGCCCTCTACGACAGCGACGACCTGACGTGGCTGGGGCGGCTGGCCCACCACAGGCGTACGGAGCTCAACGGCGACCGGGTGATGTTCAACGTCAACCGGCACCTCAACCTGACCAACGTCTGCTCCGCCTCGTGCGCGTACTGCTCGTTCCAGCGCAAGCCGGGCGAGAAGGACGCCTACACGATGCGCATCGACGAGGCGGTCCGCAAGGCCAAGGAGATGGAGGACGAGCAGCTCACCGAGCTGCACATCGTCAACGGCCTGCACCCGACGCTGCCGTGGCGCTACTACCCGAAGGTGCTGAGCGAGCTGAAGGCGGCGCTGCCGAACGTCAAGCTCAAGGCGTTCACCGCGACCGAGGTGCAGTGGTTCGAGAAGATCAGCGGCCTGAGCGCCGACGAGATCCTCGACGAGCTGATGGCCGCCGGCCTGGAGTCGCTGACCGGCGGCGGAGCGGAGATCTTCGACTGGGAGGTCCGCCAGCACATCGTCGACCACGCCTGCCACTGGGAGGACTGGTCGCGGATCCACCGCCTGGCGCACAGCAAGGGCATGAAGACGCCGTCGACCATGCTCTACGGGCACATCGAGGAGCCCCGGCACCGGGTCGACCACGTGCTGCGGCTGCGCGAGTTGCAGGACGAGACCGGCGGTTTCATGGTCTTCATCCCGCTGCGCTACCAGCACGACTTCGTCGACTCGGCGGACGGCAAGATCCGTAACCGGATCCAGGAGCGTACGACGATGGCCTCGCCGGCCGAGTCGCTGAAGACCTTCGCGGTCTCCCGGCTGCTCTTCGACAACGTCCCGCACGTGAAGTGCTTCTGGGTGATGCACGGCCTGTCGGTGGCCCAGCTCTCGCTCAATTTCGGCGTGGACGACCTGGACGGCTCGGTCGTCGAATACAAGATCACCCACGACGCCGACTCGTACGGCACCCCGAACACGATGCACCGGGACGACCTGCTGCACCTGATCTGGGACGCCGGCTTCCGCCCCGTCGAGCGGAACACCCGCTACGAGGTGGTCCGCGAGTACGATGCCGCCCCGTCCCTGGCCGAGCGCCGCGCCGAGCCGCAGCAGGTCTGGGCCTGAGCCGGCACGTAGTCTCGTAGGCCATGACCGAGCAGCAGAGCGGGTTCCCCCGGCGCGACGCCGAGGGGCGCATCCTCACCCTGGGCGACCTGCTCGGGGTGAGCCTGGCCGGGCTGGTCATCGGCGTGCTGGCGGTGGTGCTGTTCGACTGGGCGTTCACGCTGATCGGCAGCGGCGACTTCGGCCGGGCCAACGGCTGGCTGGCGGTCATCCTGCCGGCCTGGCTGTTCTGGGACGACTTCCGGGCCTGGGAGTTCGGGGCGGCCCGGGTGGTGGCGGCGCTCGTGGCGGGTGCCGTGGGGCTGGTCGCCGGGCTGGTGGTGGCCGGCCTGGCCGCCGGGCTCGCCCCGCTGGTCTCCGGCGGGCTGGGCGCGGCGGCGTTCACCCTCGGGTACGCGGTGGTCTGGTTCCACGGCGTCCACTGGCTGGCCCGCCGGACGGGCTGAACCTTCCGCCGGGGCCACCCCGGCGGCGGAGAACGGAGTGCGGAACGTGAGCGCGGCGGTCAAGTACACGCTGGGCCGGATCGGGCTGTTCGTCGCCGTGCTGGCGGCCCTCTGGCTGGTCGACATGAACCTCTTCGTCAAGCTGATGCTGGCGCTGGCCTTCTCGGCCGCCGCCTCGTTCTTCCTGCTCAAGGGCTGGCGGGACGAGATGGCGGTGGAGATGGCCGACGCCGCCGAGCGGCGCCGCACCGAGAAGGAGCGCCTCCGCTCCGCCCTCGCCGGCGACGACCAGGACCCGGACGCCCCCGCCGCCGAGAAGTGACGAGGGGCTCGCGCCCCGGGGCGGACCCGGGTGACGCGAACCCCTCGACCGTGCCGTCGGACCGTCAGGTCACCAGTTGGTGGAGCCGGCGACCGTCGGCCACGGCATCCGCTCGGGCTTGATCAGGTAGACGACGCCGCCGGAGCCGCCGGAGACCCCGCCGCTGGCGTTGATCCGCTTGGTCCGCAGCCAGATCTGCTCGAACTGCTCGCGCGGGTAGACGTTGCGCACCGCCTCGTTGCTGGACGAGGCGGGGTCGTTCACGATCACGTCGCCCTCGGCGGTGAAGCCGACGATCACGAACAGGTGCCCCGAGGTGCCGTAGCCCGCGCCGTCCAGCTCACTGGCCAGGAAGGACTGGCTGGTCACCACCGGGATGCCGGCGGCGATGAAGCGCTCCACCTCGTCCAGCGAGTGCAGCCGGGTGACCCGCGCCTCCAGGCCGGGGAAGCTGGCCGCGTACGCGGTGTTGAACGGCCAGTTGCCGGCGCCGTCGTACTGGTAGTCGTAGACCATCCGGGCGGCGTGGTTGACCGTCGGGTCCGGGTAGGTCGGGTCGACCCAGGAGGTGTCCTCCTCGGACGCCTTCCGGCCCCAGTACTCGATCACCATCGTGGTGGAGGTGGGGGAGCACCAGGCCTGGCCGCCGCCGTCGTACTCGGGGTAGTGGCCGGTGTGGATGTTCTGCGAGTAGCGGGGGACGGCGAGTTCCCGGCCCCAGGCGATGCCGCCGGCGCTCGGCTCGACGGTGAACCGGTCGGGCACGTTCGAGCTCATCGCGCCCAGCGTGTGCACCACCGGCGCGGCCTGCTGCCCCGGCGCCCGGTAGAGGGTCAGCCGCAGCTGGTACGCCCGCAGCAGCACCCCGACGGAGGCGTCGTCGATGCTGAAGGTGTCGGTCCAGATGGTCGACCAGGGGTCGCCCTGCCGGTTGACGCTGGTCCGCTTGATGTCGGCGTCGCCGGAGGCCCACCGCCCCATCACGTACCACTTGGTCTGGACGCCGGTGTTGTAGGTGCCCTGCATCTCCACCTGGATCCAGGTGCCGGCCGGGGTTTCCGCGTTCCACGAGGCGATCAGCTCGGTGGCGTCGAACCCGACCTGGGTGACCGGGGAGGTCCAGGTCGCGTACTCCCAGCTCTTGGTGATGCCGGTGTGCGGGTCGGTGTAGTCGGTGGTGCCGAGCGGCGTGGCCAGCGTGACGCCCGGCCGGAGGCCGGGGACGGCCCGCGTGCCGGCGTGGCTGCCCCGACGCCAGTCGGGGTAGCGGGACCAGTCCTGGAAGGTGATCTGCTCGTCGTGGACCACCGGTCGGGTGGTCGCCGAGGCGGCGACGGGCGCGGCGACGGCGGGTGCCGCGGTGCCGAGAAGGGTGAGCGCGGTGGCGGCCGCGAGGGTGGCCGCGCGCAGGCGTGGTCTGGACATGGGTCCTCCGCAGAGACGGGCGGATCGTTGCCGGTCAGTGTCCCGCTCGGAAGGAACTTTCGCCAGAGGTCGACGGTTGGAAAATCCTTGCCGGTGTGAGGATCTGGATGGCATGCAACAAGGCAGCGATGAATGTTGATATGACCATGTGAGCGATGGTGGAGTGTCCTCCACCGAGCGGGATCTTCTCCCGCCCCCCGAGGAGGTTGTCCATGGCCTTCCGCAAGCCCGTCCTCCGCCGCCTGGCGCTCGCTGTCGCCGCCGGGTTCGGCCTGCTCACCGTCGCCGCCGCGCCGGCCACCGCCCGGCCCGAACCCGACCGCGCCGCCGACTCCCCGGCGGCGTCGTCCTACCGGGTGCTCGGTCCGCGTACGGTGGCCGACCGCACCGCGGTCGCCGGCACCGGCGCCGCCATCGACTACGTCGAGCACGGCGTGCTGAACGTCTCGGCCACCCCCGCCGAGGCGGCGGCGATCACCCGGCTCGGCTTCCGGCTGGAGGCGGTACCGGCCCCGTCGGCCGACGGCCACAGCCACGCCGAGGGGGACGTCGGCACGACCGCCTTCCCGCCCGCCGACTCCAACTACCACGACTACGCGGAACTGACCGCCGTGGTCAACCAGGTGGTCGCGGACCATCCCTCGATCGCCCGGAAGATCAGCATCGGTTCCTCGTACGAGGGTCGTGACCTGATGGCGGTGAAGATCTCCGACAACGTCGCCACCGACGAGGCCGAGCCGGAGATCCTGTTCAACTCGCAGCAGCACGCCCGCGAGCACCTGACCGTCGAGATGGCGATCTACCTGCTCAACCTCTTCACCGACAGCTACGGCTCCGACTCCCGGATCACCAACATCGTGAACGGCCGGGAGATCTGGATCGTGCCGACGGTCAACCCGGACGGCAGCGAGTACGACATCGCCACCGGCTCCTACCGCTCCTGGCGCAAGAACCGGCAGCCGAACAGCGGCTCGTCGTACGTCGGCACCGACCTGAACCGCAACTGGTCCTACCAGTGGGGCTGCTGCGGCGGCTCGTCCGGCTCGACCTCGTCGGAGACCTACCGGGGCCCGTCGGCGTTCTCCGCCCCGGAGACCGCGGCGCTGCGGAACTTCGTCAACAGCCGGGTGGTCGGCGGCACGCAGCAGATCAAGGCCAACATCGACTTCCACACGTACTCGGAGCTGGTGCTCTGGCCGTTCGGCTACACGTACAACAACACCGCTCCCGGCATGAGCGCCGACCAGTACAGCACCTTCGCCACCCTCGGTCAGCAGATGGCGAACACCAACGGCTACACCCCGCAGCAGTCCAGCGACCTCTACATCACCGACGGCGACAGCATCGACTGGATGTGGGGGCAGCACGGCATCTGGGCGTACACCTTCGAGATGTACCCGGGCTCGTCCCTCGGCGGCGGCTTCTACCCGCCCGACGAGGTGATCCCCGCCCAGACCTCGCGCAACCGGGAGGCGGTGCTGCTGCTCAGCGAGTACGCCGACTGCCCGTACCGGGTCATCGGCAAGGAGGCGCAGTACTGCGGCGGTGGCGGCGGCACCACGGTCTGGTCGGACACCTTCGAGACGGCCACCGGGTGGACCACCAACCCGAACGGCACCGACACCGCGACCGCCGGGGCGTGGGAGCGGGGCGCCGCCCAGGCGACCACCTCCAGCGGCGCCAAGCAGCTCACCCCGTACGGCGGGAGCAACGACCTGGTCACCGGCCGGCTGGCCGGCACCGGGGCGGGCGACTACGACATCGACGGCGGCGTGACCAGCGCCCGGTCGCCGGCCGTGACCCTACCGTCGGAGGGCACGCTGACGCTCTCGCTGGCCTGGTACCTGGCGCACGGGTCGAACGCCTCGTCGGCCGACTACTTCCGGGTCAGCGTGGTGCACAACGGCGGCACCACGGTCCTGTTCACGCAGTCCGGCGCGGCCACCAACCGCAACGGCGCCTGGGCGGTGGCGAACGCCAACCTCACCCCGTACGCCGGCCAGTCCGTGCGGATCCTGGTCGAGGCGGCGGACGCCTCGGGCGCGAGCCTGGTCGAGGCGGCTGTGGACAACGTCACCATCACGAGTTCCTGAGCCCGGTGGGGCCCCGTACCGCCCCCGGCGGGGCCCACCACCACCCAGCCGGCGTCGATCCAGGGCATATCGCTGCTGTTGTAGATCAACAAGCGCCGATGCGACCTGGATCGACGAGGCACGTCCGGGGCGTGCGCTACGGTTCTACCGACCACTAGCAGCGAAGCCGGTGCGAAACCGGCGCTGTCCCGCAACTGTGATGCCCCACCACTCCCGGCCGAGGCCGGGCGCGGCGGGGACGAGCCAGGTCGCCTGCGTCAGTGGTCGCGACTCGCGCTCTCGAGGAAGGGCGCCTCGCGGACGGGCGCACTGGGTCCCTGTCGGCGAAGCACCACGCTCCTCGACCGACAGGAGGACAGATGCTCAGACGTACCCCCCGGTTCTTCGCCGCGACCCTCGCGGTGGCCGCGCTGGCCCTCGGGGCCTGCGCCGAGAAGACCACCGACACGCCCGCCGCCGGCGGCAGTTCCGCGGCGGCCGCCTACCCGGTCACCGTCGGCAAGCTCACCCTCGACAAGCGGCCCGAGAAGATCGTGTCGCTGTCGCCGTCGGCCACCGAGATGCTCTTCGCCATCGGCGCCGGCAAGCAGGTCACCGCCGTCGACGACAACTCGAACTACCCGCCGGACGCGCCGAAGACCGACCTCTCCGGCTTCTCCCCGAACGCCGAGGCGATCGCCGGCAAGAGCCCCGACCTGGTGGTGCTCTCGGACGACCGCAACAAGATCGTCGAGCAGCTCACGACGCTGAAGATCCCGGTCTACCTCACCCCGGCCGCGACCACGCTGGACGACTCGTACCGGCAGATCACCGAGCTGGGCGCGCTCACCGGCCACGCGACCGAGGCGGCCGACGTGACCAAGCGGATGAAGGACGACATCGCCAAGCTGGTCGCCGGCCTGCCGCAGCGCGCCGAGAAGCTGACCTACTACCACGAGCTCGGCCCGGAGCTGTACACCGCCACCAGCAAGACCTTCATCGGCTCGCTCTACGCCATGGCCGGCCTGGAGAACATCGCCGACCCGGCCGACGCCGACGGCAAGAACGGCGGCTACCCGCAGCTGTCGCAGGAGGTCATCGTCAAGGCGGACCCGGACTTCGTCTTCCTCGCCGACACCAAGTGCTGCCAGCAGAGCGCGGAGACGGTCAAGGCGCGCGCCGGCTGGGCGGGCATCACCGCGGTCAAGAACAACCAGGTCGTCGCGCTCGACGACGACATCGCGTCGCGCTGGGGTCCCCGCGTGGTGGACCTGCTCCGGGCCATCATCGACGCGGCCGCCAAGGTGCCCGCGTGAGCCGCGCCCGTCGATGACCAAGGCTCCCGACACGGCTCGACCCACCCGGCGGGGGGGGGGGGGGGGGGGGGGGGGGGGGGGGGGGGGGGGGGGGGGGGGGGGGGGAGGCAACGGCACGAGTCGTTCCCCGCGGCCATGGTGGG
>NZ_JBVJGT010000040.1:0-66156 GCF_055587185.1 Micromonospora sp. NPDC048040
GGGGGGGAGGGGGGTGGTGTTTGCGGCTTCGGTCTGTTGTGGGTGTTTTTGGTGTTGGGGGGGGGGGGGGGGGGGGGTGGGGGGGGAAAAACCCCCCCCCCCCCCCCCCCCCCCCCCCCCTCCCCCTTCCCCCCCCCCCCCCCCTCCCCCCCCCCCCCCCCCCCCCCCCCCCACGACCTCGTACGGGCGCTGTCCTGATCGAGGCGCATCAAGCGCCCTTCGCCTGGCCCCCGCGATGAAGCGCCCGGGCGAAGCATGCGGCGGTACGGTCAGGTCGAGCCGAGGTCGAGCCGTCCCGGCCGGTTCCGCTGACCGCTCGACCACCGGGCGGTCGTCACCGTCTCACCGTCGGTTTCCGGCGCCAACGTCCGGCGGGCCGGGCCCGCATCCTGCCGTCGCTCGTAGGCGGCGGCCAGGTGGTCCTGGAGTTCGGCGTGCCGAAACTGGTACACCACACCAGCCTGGCGCAGCACCTGCCGCCGCAGTGCCTCCCGGAACAGCACCGGGAACCGCACCGGCGGACGTCCGTGCAGCAGCAACACGACCTGGGCGAAGCCCGTCAGCACTGCCGGGCCGAGGCCGGTGATGACGCCGTACATCGCCCCGATCACGATGCCGAGCTCCGGTCCGACCGACCACGTCCCGGGCCGAGGCGGATCCGCGACGTTGAACAGCGCGAACACGACGCCACCGAGGATCACCCCACAACTGACGGTGACCAGGGTGCGGCGGCGGTCGGCCCGAAACGTGCCGCCCGGGGTGCTCGCCGGTGAGTCGGCCAGCGGCGTCAGCCAGATGCCGAGCAGGCCGAACGTGACGTTGGCCCGGCCGATCGACGGACCGACGATCAGGAGGCCCATGAGAGCCAACCCGGAGAGCACGCCGGCGAACGGGCCGAGGACGAGTCCGACGCCCACCCCGACAGCCAGCGGCGGTCCCGATCCGGCCAGCCACAGCATCCGCAGCTCCGCCCGAGTCGGCCACCGCAGGTCCATACCGATCGGTTCGGTCGGGGTCGGCATCGAGGCGGAAGGGGAGGAGGTCAGGATGAACCCGACCGCGGCGACAGCCACGAGAAAGGCGCCCAGGAACGCCAACAACACATCGGACCGAGCCCCGCCGGTCAACGCCACGCACGCGCCGGCCAGCACTGCCGTCGGCAGCCCGATCCCGGTGGCGGCCGCGATCGACAGAGCCCTGATCGGAATCCAGGTCGGGATCTCCCACCAGCGCAGGTCGCGGCGCCCCCGCAGGTGGTGAGCGAGCCAGGACAGGTAGAACAGGTGACGCTGGTCGCGCCCGCCGCGCCGGCCGGAACCGGACGGGTAGGCCCGCTGCAGGAACTGGCCGATCACGCGGGCCTTCACCGCTGCCACCGAGGTGAGCCCGATCAGCTCCGCAGGGTCGGGTACGTCGCCGTCCGGCCCGTCGAACGCGTCGCGGGCCAGACTCAGGATCAGCGGGGTGGCGAACGCTTCCGCGACCGGCGAGTCGGGTCGGCTGAGCAGATGCTCGGTGAGCCGGTGCCAGAACCGGCGTTGCCGGTCACTGTCGTGACCACGGCGCAGGTACTCGACGGCGGTCCTCGACTCGACCTTGTCGAGCTGCAGGACGACCGGGCGCGGCAACCGTCCGCCGGCACGCGCCTGATCGTACCCCTCGATCCGGGAGGTGAGCACGATCCGCAGGCCGGCGGCCTCGCGCGCGATCCTGGTGAGCGCGGCCCGTTGCCCCGCTGTGGGCATCTCGTCGAGGCCGTCGAGGAAGAGCGCCACCCGCTTCTGCGCGACCAGGCGGCGTGCGACGTCCGCGCCGTATCGCGGGTGCCGCAGCGCCGGGAAGTTCGTCTCCATCTCCTCGACCACGTGGTCGAGCAGCGACCTCTCGTCCGGGTTCCATCCGCCGAGGGTGACCCAGACCGGCACCGGCGTATCGGCGCGCTCCGGTGCCGAGGCCGGTCTGACGCACTCCCTCGCTGCCTCGATCAGCAGGATCAGCATTGTTGCGGTCTTCCCGCTGCCGGCCGGGCCGAGCAGGACCAGTTGCTGGCGCTGGATCCGCCGATACAGGTCGGCATACAGGCGGGTGACCACGCCTTGTTCGCCCGGGTGGTTTCCGTCCAGGGCTCGGCGGCTGGCGCTTCGACGGCGCGGAACCCGCCGAACGTTTCCCTCGGAAGCGCCGAACACCTCGTGCATCGGCAGCGACCGCTGATGGTCCCGGTGCCAGGTGACCCGCACCGGGTCGGCGTTCGTCCCGATGCCCCAGGCATCGGCGTGCGCTGACCAGTGCGACACGGTGGCCTGGGCCAGCATGTTCGCCGCCTCCGTGAGCTGCTCCGGCGCCGACAACTGCGGCTCCTCACGACCGCGCCGCCCCTCCACCACCACGATGGCCACCACCAGCAGGACGATCGCGACCCAGGGGGCCCAGCCGAGCCATGGCGGAAGGGGGATCGTCTCAGAAGCCAGGTTGACCGCGAGACCGAGTACGGCGGACAGCACCACGGCCAGCGGTAGAAGGAAACGCCGCATCCAGATCTCCTAGGTCAACGTAACCTGCGTGCCGTATCGACGTGAGTGCTCTCGTAGGGGCACCCGGACGTCGGTCGCCGGCGCCTCGAAGACCTCGTCGGCAAACCGCACCCGGCCCCGGCAAATTGCAGATCCTCGCAGTCCTAACTTGGGTCTTGGCGGTTCGGTGCCGGCCCTGGCTCCTTGTGGGCACGGCCCCGTGGTCGATCGTTCTTTCGTCCAGAGTAGAAGTCTGACAACCAAGGGCCAGCGCGGTGAACGGGAAAACCGATCTGATTGCCTCGCGGATCGCCTGCGCCCAGGCGCCGTGGCGGCTGTCCTCAGCAGACAGAGACCGGGGTACGAGACATCCCTCAGATGCGGAAGATCGAATGGTCAGACGCTGGCGGATAGGGGTGAGCCTGCTCGGAGTGGGCGGCCGAGATGCCGGCCGAGAGGGAAGCAGACGGCCGCGTGACGACCTGCCTCGACAGTTGGCTGCTGAAGAGCCAGCCGGACGGCGCGTGCGTGAGCGGTGGGCTGAGGCATGCGGTTGGGACACGTATCCTCGTTCGTAGCGCGACGACGGCGCGACCGTCGAATCACCGCATTGAAGGTCAGCATGGTTCCACCCGCTCAGGTCCGCATCAACGAAGCGCTGGAAACCCACGCCACCTCGTTAGACCTGACCCTCCTCGGCCTGCGCGAAGTGCCGGATTCGTTGGCCGACCTCACCGTACTCACCGACCTGCGACTGGACGGCAATCAGCTCACCAGCCTGCCGGACTGGCTCGGGAACCTCACCACCCTCACAAGGCTCAGCGTGTCCAGCAACCGCCTCACCGAGCTTCCGGACTCGTTGCGGAACCTCACCGCCCTCACCGAACTCAAGTTGGGCCACAACCGGATTATCGATCTGCCGGACTGGCTGGGGGACCTTCCGGCCCTCGCGGAGCTGCACCTGTTCGGCAACAAGCTCACCGACCTGCCGGATTCGCTGGGCAATCTCGGTTCCCTCGCCAACCTGTACCTGCACGACAACGCGTTCACCACGCTGCCGGTCACGTTGAGCAGGCTCACCACCCTCGCCTATCTCTGTCTGTCCAACAATCGCCTCGCGATACTGCCGGCCTGGCTGGGGAGCCTGACCTCCCTGACCCGCCTGGCGCTGGATCGCAACAGGCTGACCGTGCTGCCGGATTCGTTGCGCAGCCTCACCAACCTCACCACGCTCTGGCTGGAGGACAACGCGTTCACCGAGGTGCCAGACCCGGTGCGGGACCTCACCGGCCTGACCGCCTTGTACCTGGAAGGCAACCCGCTCACCGGTCTGCCCGACTGGCTGGGGAACCTCACCGGCCTCGCTCGCCTCGGCTTGTCCGATATCGGCCTCACGACATTGCCGGACTCATTGGGCAATCTCACCGCACTCACCATGCTCTGGCTGAGCAACAACCACCTCACCGTGCTGCCGGACTCGCTGCGAAATCTGACCGCGCTCACCGACCTGTACCTGGACGGAAATCCGCTCACCGAGCTGCCCGACTGGCTGGAGAGCCGCGCACCCGCATCGGCCCCACTTCGATACAGACGCTAGGGCGGGCAGTGGGTCAGGAGGCTGTGGCGGGCTTCTTGGTGGGGTCGGCCGAGGTGGCGCCGTGAGTGGGGCGGCGGGTCAGGACCTGGGGGCCGGAAGCCGTGATGGCGACGGTGTGTTCGGAGTGGGCGGTGCGGGAGCCGTCGGCGGAGCGGATCGTCCAGCCGTCGTTGTCGAACTTGATCTTGTCGGTGGAGCGGCAGAACCAGGGTTCGATGGCGATGGTGAGACCGGGGGCGAGTTTCACGCCGCGACGGGCGCGGCCGTCGTTGGAGACGTGCGGGGCCTCGTGCATGGTGCGGCCGATGCCGTGGCCGCCGAACTCGGCGTTGACGCCGTAGCCGTAGGAGCGGGCGACCTGGCCGATAGCGGCGGAGATGTCGCCGAGGCGACCGCCGGGCTGGGCGGCGGTGATGCCGGCCTCCAGTGCGACCTCGGTGGCCTCGATCAGCTTCAGGTCGGCCGGGTCGGGGGTGCCGACGACGACGGAGAGCGCGGAGTCGGCGACCCAGCCGTCGATGCTGGCCGCCATGTCGATGCTGAGCAGGTCACCGTCCCGCAACACATAGTCGTGCGGCAGGCCGTGCAGCACCGCGTCGTTGACCGACAGGCACAGCACGTTGCGGAACGGGCCGCGGCCGAACGAAGGGGCGTAGTCCCAGTAGCAGGATTCGGCGCCGCGTTCGGAGATCCGGCGGCGGGCGTGGTGTTCGAGGTCCATCAGGTTGACGCCGACTGCGGCGACATCGCTCAGCTCGGCGAGCAGTTCGCCGACGAACTGGCCGGCCACCGCCATCCGGCCGATCTCCTCGGCGGACTTGAGTTCGATCACGACAGCCTCCCCCTCCGGGTGCGGTATTTTTATACCGGCATTTTTATACCACGTCAGGTCGGGGCACTCCGGCGGGATATCCTGCTGGCATGGTTCGCCAACCACTCACCGCCGAACAGATCGCAGCGGGCCAGCGCCTCGGAACCGCCCTCCGGGCCGCGCGTGCCGGCCGCAGCCTCGTCGAGGTGGCCCTGGCGGCCGGCATCTCCCCCGAGACGCTGCGCAAGATCGAGGCGGGCCGCCTTCCCGCGCCGGCGTTCGGCACCGTGGTCTGCCTCAGTCAGGCCCTCGGCGTCCCCCTCGGCGACCTGGCCGACGTCTGGCTGGCCGACATGCCCATCCGCCAGGCGTCCTGAAGGCCAGCCGCCCAGATCCTCCAACCAGCGGGGGTCGGTCACTCGCAGCGGTCCTCGGCGCCTCGGCCGTACGGCTCGCAGCAGTCGGGGCGGTGCCGGTAGACCCGCAGGTCGCGGCCGTGCCGCTCGCTGTACTCGGTCGTGATCTCGTACAGGCAGGCCCGCCACACGACGGTTTCCCCGCCGCCGGGCAGCACCTGGCCGTCACCCGGCCCGCCGCGCAGCAGCACGTCCACCCTTCGACGGTACGTTTCCGGTGAGCGCGCGACGCGGCGTGTGAAACTCTGCCCCTCGAGCGGGCGGCGTTGCGGGCCACGGCCCAGTCCCGCCAACCGAACGCGCATCCCCCAAGGACCGCCCGCCGGTAGCTGCGGCGAGGCTCTCCACCTGCACGTGGCGCTCGGCCGAGCGTCAGGCGCGCGGCGAACGACCGCTGGGCATTCGTTGTCGCGGATCTGGACCCGAGGCAGCCCGTGTCTCTCCCACCATGACGTGGGGGTGGGTGGGGATGAGCGGGACGTGCGGCCGGCGTGGTGGGGACTGGACGTGACTCCCGCCCGCCCACCGGGGAGGGCCGGAGCGGAGCGGATGCTGCGTCGGCCGGTCGCGCCGATGCTCGCGGCGCCGGTCGACGTGGTGCCCGAGGGCGCGGGCCTTGTGCACGAGCGTGCGGCTGCATGCCGACGGATAGATGAAGGGGGTAGTTCTCGGGGCGTTCCCCGGACTGAGGTTCGCTGTCGCCACCGTCGTCCCGACGCGGCGGTTGACGCCTGCACATACTGCGACTTGACGCAACCCGAGTTCGTGATGGACGTCCTCACCCAGCCGAATCAGTCGTCAGCGCTCCGTCCGAGAGGGCGGTAGCGGAGGTGTACGACGCCGTTTCGGAATCGGCGCTCATCGAGGAGCTCAAGGTCGGCGCGCATGCCGGTCGGCAGCCCTGGTTTGCCCCCGCCGACGACAATGGGCAGGATGAACAGTTGGCACTCGTCGACCAGCCCGGCCGTGAAAGCCTGCGTCGCGAGGTTGGCACCTCCTACGGTGAGATCGCTGCTGGCCGTGGCCTTCAGTTCGCGTACTGCGGCGGGGTCGAAACGGCGTTCGAGTCGGGTGTCGGCAGTTGACACCGCGGCGAGGGTCGTGGAGTAGACGACTTTGCTCGCCGCCTGCCAGGCGCTCGCGAATTCGGCCATGAGGTCGGACTGCGCGGCCAGAGCGGCGTCGGTCTCCCAGACGGCCATCGCCTCGTACAGGCGCCGTCCGTAGAGAAACGTGCCCACAGACCGCAGGAGGTCGGTGTGGAACGCGAATACCTCGTCGTCGATTGGGAACCAGTCGAAGGCGCCGCGTTCGTCCTCGATGTAGCCGTCAAGCGACACGTTGTTCACGTAGATCAGCTTTGCCATGCCGCTACCTCTCGATGATTAGCTGCAACAGCCTGGACATTCATCAGCGTGACCTCCAGCTTGGTGAACGCTTGGCGCCAACCCTCCTCGCTGGGGTGCGCCAGATGTTCGGGGAGCCATTGGCGGATCTCCAGTCGCGTCCGTCCGTCAGCCTCGTCGTGGAACTCGACCCGCAGTCTCGTCTCGAACGGCTCGATGTCCTCCCGCAGCCGGCCACTGACGTGCATGACGCCTTCGAGCAGTTCGCCGTCGGCGACGTCGGTGAGGTCGACGTGGATCTGCACGCGAAGGTCGGGTTCGGCTGCGTTGACCTCCGTCCACCGTTGATAGCCGCCGGGGCGTACGTCGAACTCGATCTCGTCGCGCGGTAGTGAGTTGCCGATCGGGCCCCACCACGCCGCCAGGTGGTCGGGATCGGTGAAGGCTCGGTAGACGAGCTCCCGCGGCGCGTCGAACACGCGGGAAATGACAAGCTGCGGAGTTTCGGTGTTCATTCGAGCTCCCTGGGGTCGTCGGCCATCCGGTCCGTTGCCGGTCCGGCGGCCTGCACCGTGGCGAGGTGGGCATCGAGGCGGGTGAGGGACGAGTCCCAGAACCGCCGGTAGCGCTCGATCCAGTCGGCCGCCTCGCGCAGCGGGGCAGCTTCGAGGTGGCTCGCGCGCCACTTGCCCGACCGTGACCGCGAGATGAGCGCGGCGCGCTCGAGCACTTTCAGGTGCCGTGACACCGCCGGCATCGAGATGGACAGAGGAGCGGTGAGCTCGGTGACCGTGGCGTCGCGTGCGGCCAGCTCGGCGATGATCGCCCGTCGAGTCGGGTCGGCGAGCGCCGAGAACACCGCGCTGAGCTGATCGGTGCCAGCCATCGGAAGCTCCCTTCACTTAACCAACATGTTAAGCGTATTGAGACACGAGTGATGTTGTCAACGGATGGGTCGCCGGGCAGGCTCGGTCCCGCCGCCGACATGCCGCCGAACGACCTGCGGCAAGACGGTGTCCGATTCTGCCGCGGACCGCGCGCTACCCGACGTGACGACGTGCCAAGGCGGCTCGTGCGCAGACACCTGTCGCTTCCCTCGGCCCGACGGTGCGGTCAAGGTCGAAGTACCGCACCCGAATCGTCACCGAGGCGATCATCGGCGGGGTGACCGGCCGCCTGCGCGAGGCGGACACGCTGCTGCTGGGCCGGTTCGACCGGGCGGGCCGGCTCCGCTACACCGGCCGCACGCACCCGCTGAACGCCGAGGGGGACGGCAGGAGTCCGGGGCGATCCTGTCTCCGCCGCAGTCGCCGCGGCATCGGCGAGCCGACGTGGCGCATCCGTGGCCGCAGCCGTTGCCGGCGTCCTGGTCGGGGCAACTGGACCGGCCGGAGCCGCTGGAGTACGTGCAGGTGGAGCCGACGGTGGTGGCGGAGATCGAGGCGGACGTGGCGTTCGAGCACCAGCGGTGGCGGCACCGGGTCAAGGCCGTCCGGGCTCGCCCGGACATGTCGGTGTACGACGTACCGCTGCTGCTCGGAGAGGAGGAGGGCTACTTCGGCGAGACGTTGTACGCGGCTGCGCCGCCGTCGGGGAAGTTCTCGGCCACCGCCACTTCCTCGATCCAGCCGAGGGCGGCGATCGCGGTGGGAAAGCCGCACGTGGTGATGGCGCCGAGGGCGACGGCGCGCACCTCGTCGAGCGTTGCTCCGTGCTCGACGGCTTTGCGAACGTTGGAGCGCACCGCCCCCTCGGCCTCGGCTCCGATCGCCATGGCAAGTCGGATCAGCCGGTCGGTCCGCTCGTCGAAGGGGCTGCGCTCACGTACGCGGCGGGCGAGCACCCCCTGCGCCTCGGCGACCTCCGGGAAGCGTTCGAGGAACTGCTTGTAGATGGTGGGCAGGTAGTCGACCACGTCTCCTCCGCCGTCCGTGAGTTCTCAGTCCCCACCCTAGTTGTGACGCGGGGGTGACGTTCGTTCCTGCCCTCACCGAACCGGTGACCCGGGCCGGCGGGCGGTCGCCTCACGCACCGCGGCCGGCGAGGCGGGAGCGGCCGGGACGGGGCCGCGGCGCGCGCGGTAGACGACGTACGGGCGCCACAGGTAGGCCAGCGGCGCAGACCAGACGTGAACGAGCCGGGTGAACGGCCACAGCGCCAGGAACAGGAAACCGCCGATGGCGTGCAACTGGTAGACCAGCGGCGCGCCGACCATGAGGTCGCTGCGCGGCGCGAACCAGAAGACGCTGCGGAACCAGACAGCGATCGTCTCCCGGTAGTCGTACCCGCTCCCGAGCAGGTTGGTGGCGACCGTGGCGGTCATGCCGAGCGTGACCATGGCCGCCAGCGCGGCATAGAGCACCTTGTCCATGAGGGTGGTCTTACGCCGGATCCGCCCGTTGACGAAGCGACGGGCGATGAGCAGGACCAGTCCGGCAACGAGCATGAGGCCGGTGATGGTGCCGCCCCAGACGGCGGTCAGGTGGTAGGCGTGCTCGGGGATGCCGACGGCCTCGGTGACGGAGGCCGGCACCAGCAGCCCCATGGCGTGCCCGCCGATGACGCCGAACGCGCCGAGGTGGAACAGCGGCGATCCCAGGCGCAGGATCCGGTTCTCCAGCAGCTGGCTGGTGTGGGTGGTCCACCCGAACTGGTCGTGTCGCCACCGCCACACGTGGCCGGCGACGAACACCGACAGGCACAGGTAGGGCAGGACGATCCAGATGACGGTGTTCATCGCGGCGCCTCCGACGGGCGGCAGGTGGGGTAGGGGGCGAGGCCGACGCCGGTGAGCTCGTCGGGGCCGAGGGCGTCCAGGCCGACGGACTCGACGGGCGGGCCGTCGAGGGCGAGTGCCGCGATGGCGTCCCGGTCGGCGTCGGTCAGCGCGGGCAGGGCGCTGGTGATCGCGTCGAGGAGCAGGTGGTAGGGCGTGCGGAGCTCGGCCAGCGCGGCGCGCAGCAGTTCGATACCGCGCCGGTGCTGGCGCAGCGGGGCTTCCCCCGCACCGGGGCCGACGGTCGCGGCGAACTCGAGCACGACCGGCAGCAGGTCGGGCAGCTCGCCGCCGGTCAGCCGCAGCCCGTGGGCGCGGTAGCGCTGCTGGAGGATGAGCAGCGCCATCCCCCGCTTGCGGGTGTCGCCGTGCAGGTAGTACGTCAGGTACAGGCCGGAACGTCGGCGCAGGTCGAAGGTCTGCACGTAGTGACGCTGCACGTCGATCGGCGCGGTGCCCAGCAGCCAGGTGAGGAACTCCTCGACCTGGCCGCGCAGCCGCGGGTGCCCGATCCACGCGGCTGCGCCACGCAGCTCGTCCCCGGCGCCGAGCAGGTCGGCGTCCGGGTAACCGAGCAACACGGACGTGAGCTGGAACAGCCGGATCCGGTCGGCCGCGGTCACCGGGACGGTGCCGATGGCGGAGGCGGTCACGACCGGCCCCACAGCGGGTTGATGGACAGCCCGGCCCGCCCGTCGCGGCGCCGGGTGACCAGCCCGCGCCGGCCGACGTGCACCTCGTCCTCGCCGTCGACCAGGTGGAAGCGCTCCACGGCCGCTGCGACCGGCGCCTCGCCCCCCATACCGGGCCCGCCCTCGCAGTCGAGTGAGCAGCCGGCCTGCGAGGCCTGCGCCTCGAGGGCGGCGGCGTCGGCGCGGTAAGCGGTCGGGATGACGTACCGCTCGTCGTACTTGGCGATCGCCAGCAGCCGGTACATCGACTCGACCTGGCCGGCGGTCATCCCGATGCGGTCCAACAGGTCCTGGGCGACGGTGCCGTCGAGGGTGCGGGCGCGCATGTACGAGCGCATGGCGGCCAGCTTCATCAACACGCCGGCGATGGCGTCGGCGTCGCCGGCGGTGAACAGCTCGGCCAGGTACTCCACCGGGATACGTAGGTCCCGGACGGTGTGGAACACCTCGTCGGCGTCCGTGTCGTCCCGGCCGGCCGCGCCGGTCGCGTCGAGCACCGGCGACAGCGGGGGCACGTACCAGACCATCGGCAGCGTGCGGTACTCGGGGTGCAGCGGCAGCGCGATGCGGTACTCACTGATCAGCCGCCACACCGGCGACAGCTTCGCCGCCTCGATCCACTCGTCGGGCATGCCGGCGTCGCGGGCCGCCTGTTGCACCGCCGGGTCGTGCGGATCCAGGAAGACGTCGCGCTGGGCATCGAGCAGGTTGCGTTCGTCCGGTACCGATGCGGCGGCGAGCACGCCGTCCTCGTCGTAGAAGACGATGCCGAGGTAGCGCAGCCGCCCCACGCACGTCTCGGAGCAGATGGTGGGCTGCCCGGCCTCGATACGCGGAAAGCACAGCGTGCACTTCTCGGCCTTGCCGGTGGCGTGGTTGACGTACACCTTCTTGTACGGGCACGCCGACACGCACATCCGCCAGCCCCGGCACCTGTCCTGGTCGACCAGCACGATGCCGTCCTCTTCCCGCTTGTACATCGCGCCGGACGGGCAGGCCGACACGCACGCCGGGTTGAGGCAGTGCTCGCAGATGCGTGGCAGGTGGAACATGAAGGTCTTCTCGAACTCGAACCTGACCTTCGCCACGGCGTCGGCGGGCATACGGGCGATGTTCGGGTCGGCGTCGGCGCGCTCGTGGGCGCCGCCGAGGCTGTCCTCCCAGTTCGCGCCCCACTGCACCGACATGGGCTCGCCGGTCAGGGCGGAGTACGGCCGCTTGACCGGCGTGTCGGTGAGGCCGGCGGGCGCGCTGACGAGGATGTCCTTGTCGAAGGTCGCCGGCTCGTAGTAGTCGTCGAGCGACGGCAGGTCCGGGTTGGCGAAGATCCGCGTCAGCCGCTTGACCCGCCCGCCGGAGCGCAGGGTCAGCCGCCCCTTGCCGTCGAGCTTCCACCCGCCGTGCCAGCGGTCCTGGTCCTCGTAGTGCTTGGGGTATCCGATGCCCGGCTTGGTCTCGACGTTGTTGAACCACACGTACTCGGTGCCCTCACGGTTGGTCCAGGTCTGCTTGCACGTCACCGAGCAGGTGTGGCAGCCGATGCACTTGTCGAGGTTCATCACCATGGCGACCTGCGCGCGAATCCGCATCAGTACTCCACCTCCTGGTTGCGACGGCGGATCACGGTGATCTCGTCGCGCTGGCTGCCGATCGGGCCGTAGTAGTTGAAGGCGTAGGTGAGCTGGGCGTGCCCACCGGCGAGGTGGGTGGGCTTGATCAGCAACCGGGTCATCGAGTTGTGGTAGCCGCCGCGGCGGCCCTTCTTCTCGGCCTTCGGCACGTTCACGGTGCGCTCCGGCGAGTGGTACTGGAACACCGTGCCCTCGGGCATGCGGTGGCTGACCACCGCCCGGGCGACGACGATCCCGTTGCGGTTGTGTGCCTCCACCCACTCGTTGTCCCGGACGCCGATCTTCGCGGCGTCCTCGACGCTCATCCAGATCACCGGCCCGCCCCGCGACAGCGCGAGCATCAACTCGTTGTCGTGGTACATGGAGTGGATCGACCACTTGGCGTGCGGGGTCAGGAACCGCACCGTCACGCCGCCGTCCACCAGCTCGCCGGGCCTGCCGAAGTGGCGCGCCATGTTCAGCGGCGGGCGGAAGGCCGGCAGCTGCTCACCGAGCTCGGCGATCCAGTCGTGCTCGACGAAGAAGTGCTGCCGGCCGGTGAGGGTGTGCCACGGCTTCGACCGTTCGACGTTGAGGGTGAACGGCGAGTACCGGCGACCGCCCTTCTCCGACCCCGACCACTCCGGGCTGGTGAAGACCGGCCGCGGCGCGTCCTGGGTGTCCGGGTACGAGATCCGGTCCTGCTCGTGGCCGGCGACCAGGTCGACGAAGGGCTGCCCGGTACGCTTCTCCAAGGCGGCGAAGCCGGCCGCGGCGACCCGGCCGTTGGTGGTGCCGGACAACGCGAGGATCGCCTCGCACATCCGGTCGGCGGTGGCCAACGACGGGCGCCCGGCGAAGGGGCCGTCCGTGACCACGCCGTTCTGGTGCCGCAGGTATTCGATCTCCGCGGTGACGTCGACCGTGATCGCCTTGGTGGTGGTGCCGAGGGTGTCCAGCAGCGGGCCCACCGCGCGCATCTTGGCGCCGATCAGCGAGTAGTCGCGTTCGATCTCGACCAGCTTCGGCATCGTGACACCGGGTACGGGCTCGCAGTCGCCCGCCTTCCAGTCGCGTACCCGGCCACCGGGCGTGGCCAGCTCGTCCGGGGTGTCGTGCAGCAACGGCACCGCGAGGACGTCCCGGCGCACACCCAGGTGAACGCTGGCGAGTTCGCTGAACCGGTCGGCGAGGGCGAGGAAGGTGTCGTAGTCGGTGTGCGCGTCCGCCGGCGGCTCGACGGCCGGGCTGAACGCGTGCACGAACGGGTGCATGTCGGTGGTCGAGATGTCGTGCTTCTCGTACCAGGTGGCGGCCGGCAGGACCACGTCGGCGTGCAGGCCGGTGTTGGTCATCCGGAAGTCGATCGCCGTGAGCAGGTCCAGCTTCCCGGCCGGCGCCCCGTCGCGCCAGACCACGTCGCGGGGCCGCTGGCCGGGGGCGCACTCCTCCGCGCTCGCGAGGGAGTCCACGCCGAGCAGGTGCCGCATGAAGTACTCGTTGCCCTTGCCCGAGGAGCCCAGCAGGTTGGCCCGCCACAGGGTCAGGCACCGGGGAAAGTTCATCGGGTCGTCGGGGTCCTCGGCCACCGCCTTGAGCCGGCCGGCCTTCAGTTCGTCCACCACGTACTGCTGGACCGTGCGGCCCGTGGCGGCCGCCTCGTCGGTGAGGTCCAGCGGGTTGCGGTTGAACGCCGGGTGGCCGGGGCTCCAGCCCATCCGCTGGGCGGCCGCGACCGTGTCCGCGAACGCCATCCCGGCGAACCGGCCGGTTCCCAGCGGTGACGACAGCTCGTCGGCGGGCACCCGCTCGTAGCGCCACTGGTCGGTGTGCAGGTACCAGAACGGGGTGGCGGCCTGGTGGCGCATCGGGCGCTGCCAGTCGAAGGCGAACGACATGTGCTGCTGGCCGGTCAGCGGCCTGGCCTTCTCCTGGCCGACGTAGTGCGCCCAGCCGCCCCCGTTGACGCCCTGGCAGCCGGTCAGCGTGACGAGCGCGATGAAGGCCCGGTACGTCATGTCGGAGTGGAACCACTGGTTCGCGCCGGCGCCGAGGACGATCATCGAACGGCCCCGGCTGCGCTCGGCGTTGCGGGCGAACTCGCGGCCGATCCGGGCGGCGAGCGCAGCCGGCACGCCGGTGATCTGCTCCTGCCAGGCCGGGGTGTTCGGGGAGTCCACGTCGTCGTACCCGGTCGGCCAGTCGCCCGGCAGGTCTCCGCGGCGTACCCCGTAATCGGCCATCAGCAGGTCGAACACGGTGGTGACGAGGTGGTCGCCCACGCGGGTGACCGGCACGCCGCGGCGCATCGTGGTGCCGCCTTCGGTGTCGCCGATGTCGAAGCGGGCCAGGTCGACCTCCACGGCGTCGTCGGTACGGCCGAGCAGTCCGAGGGCGGGCACGACATCGCCGAGGTCCAGGTTCCACCGGCCGGCGTCGTGGGCGCCGTAGCGGAAGCCGAGCGAGCCGTTCGGCACAACCGGCTCGCCCGTACGCTCGTCCACCAGCACCGTCTTGTGCTCGCCACCGTCGTCGCCGAGGTCGGCTGCGGTGAGGAACCGGTCGGGCGTCCACCCGCCGCCCGCGCGCTGCCGGAGCGTGACCAGGAACGGCAGGTCGGTGTACCTGCGCACGTAGTCGGTGAAGTACGGCACCTGCCGGTCGCGGAAGAACTCGGTGAGGATGACGTGGCCCATCGCCATGGCGAGAGCGCCGTCGGTGCCGGGGTGCGGGGCGAGCCAGTCGTCGGCGAACTTGACGTTGTCGGCGTAGTCGGGGCTGACCGCGACCACCTTGGTCCCCTTGTAGCGGGCCTCGGCCAGGAAGTGCGCGTCCGGGGTGCGGGTCACCGGGATGTTGGAACCCCACATCATCAGGTACGTGGCGTTCCACCAGTCGCCCGCCTCCGGCACGTCGGTCTGGTCACCCCAGATCTGGGGCGAGGCGACCGGCAGGTCGGCGTACCAGTCGTAGAAGCTGAGCAGCGTGCCGCCGAGCAGCGCGTGGTAGCGGGTGCCGGCGGCGAACGACGCCATCGACATCGCCGGGATCGGCGAGAAACCCACGACCCGGTCCGGCCCGTACGTCTTGGTGGTGTAGACGTGCGCGGCGGCCATCATGGTGATCGCCTCGTCCCACGTGGCACGGACGAAGCCGCCGCGCCCGCGCTGGCTCTTGTAGGCCCGTGCCTTCAGCGGGTTCTCCACGATCTCGGCCCAGGCTGACACGGGGTCGCCGAGGCGCTGGTACGCCTCGCGGAACATCTCGGCGAGGACCCCGCGCACGTACGGGTGGCGTACCCGCGACGGGGAGTACTCGTACCAGGAGAAGGAGGCGCCCCGGGGGCAGCCGCGCGGCTCGTAGTCCGGGGAGTCCGCACCCGTCGTCGGGTAGTCGGTGGCCTGGTGCTCCCAGGTGATCAGTCCGTCCTTGACGAAGACGTTCCAGGAGCACGAGCCGGTGCAGTTGACGCCGTGGGTGGAGCGGACGACGCGGTCGTAGCGCCAGCGGTCGCGGTAGAACGACTCCCAGCTGTTCTCCTCGACCTGGTGCAGGGTCCGACCATGGTCGCCGGTCGTCGTCCCGGTCAGGAAGCGGCGAGCGGCCAGCAGCGGCGCCACGCCGGGAACCTGGTCCGTCGCGGGAGGCTGGGCGGCGTCCGGCGAGCGGTGTGGTGACACGGCGGTCACTCCTTCGGCGTCGAGTGAGGCGACGGCCCGTGGCGCGTCGGTGCCGCGCTGCCGCGCCGCACCAGCCCAGCCTTTAGTGCGAATACCTCCGGATCGGGAGGCTGCGGTCCCGGGCCGGAAGGACCAAAGTCCTGATGTCGCGGGAACGGCGGTGGCAACGCCGGTGGCTGCGCTTCTGCGCCATCCCACGCCCAGCACGTGTTCCTGCATGCGAGGTGAAGGGTGGCGGCGGCCGAATCGCCGCGAGGCCGTGGTCAAGGCACGGGCTGGCGGTGAATCAGGAAGGGCCCGCTCACGAGCGGGCGAGCGTCGTGGCGCCGTCAGCGGCGGTGCCGCGTACCGGCCGGTCAGCAGGGCGCAGCCGCCGGCGGCGAGGGTCGGGGTCCGCCAGCACGGCTGGGTGGAACTTATGCTCGTCGGGACGCCGTCCGGGCTCCCGACCGGCGCCGGCCGGCGGTGTCGGCCGTGGGCACGACCAGGCGCACCACGCAGGCGTCCGGCGCGCCGAACGGCTCGAGGGCGGCGCTGGCGGACGGGGCCCCGGCCTGCTCCAGGGCGCCCTGGACCACGCCGACGTGGAGGTTGCAGATCGCGTCCGGGTTGCGGTTGACCAGCTCCAGGAAGGGGCACGTGTGCAGGTGGATCTCGGTCCGTCCGTCGCCGGTGTGGTGCAGGCGAGGGCTGAAGCCGAGGCCGCGTAGCACGGCGAGGAGAACGTCGGTCGGGTCGTCACCGGGCGGGGTGGCGGCGGCCAGTTGCCGGCCCCAGTCCTGCCCGGCCCGGGCGGCTTCGGCCCGCACGTCGCCCCGGTTTCGCCGAGACAGATGGTCGAGCAGGGCGACGGCCAGGGCCCGGTACGGCGCGGGCGCAGGAGCCTCGGCTGCGACCGTCCGGTAGCGCCAGGCCGGCCTGCCCGGCTGACCGCCGCTGGCCCGGGCCTTGACCAGCAGGCCCGCGTCGACCAGCCGGTCGAGGTGGGCCCGGGCGGTCGACGGGTGCAGCCCGGTCCGCTCTCCCACCTCCGCGATGGTCATGCCGCCCCCGGACGCCTTGATGATCTCCAGGATCGAGGCCCGGCTCGCGGTGCCGAGCGCCCGGTGCCGGCCCGTGTCGATCACTTCCCCGATCGGCCCTGTCCTCGTGGTTTCCACGCTAGACAACGTTACAACGTCGCCCGCCGTGAAAACTGGTCACTCCTGCGCCGGCCAGGGAAACGAGCCGGGCCGGTAGCCGCAGGAGGGGTCCTGTGCCCACAGGTCCCCGGTGACCGCGTACGCCCGGGCCCGAGATCCCCCGCACACCGCGCGGAACTCGCAGGCACCGCAGCGTCCCCGCAGCCGACCCGGATCCCGCAGGCCGGTGAACAGTTCGGAGTCGCGGTAGATATCCACCAGCGACAGCCGCCGGACGTTGCCCGCGGGCAGCGGCAGGAACCCGCTCGGGTGGACGTCGCCGCGGTGCGAGACGAAGACGAAGCCATTGCCCGCGCTGACCCGTAGTGGCGCCCGTCGCACCCGATCGGCCCGACCGGTCAGGCCGTGCTCGTCCAGGCGCGCGCGCAGTTCCCGGTACAGCGGCCCCAACCCGAACGCCGTCACCGGGTCCTCCCCGCGGCGCGCCAGCGCGTCGCGTTGCAGGCAGACCCGGCGGAAGTGGTGCGCCTCGGTGGCCTTCACCGGCACGGTTTCCCCGAGGTCGTAGAGCACGTGCAGCACGTCCTCGGTCTCCGCCGCGTCCAGGCTCGCCAGCGCCCGTCCACGACCGGTCGGCACGAGGAAGAAGACGCTCCACAGCGAGACGCCCCGATCGTGCACCTGGGCCGCGATCGCCGGCAGGTCGCGCACCGTGTCCCGGGTGACCGTCGTGTTGATCTGGACCTTGAGTCCCAGGTCCCGCGCGTCCTGCCAGGCCCGGCCGGTGAACTCGAAGACTCCCGGCACGCCCCGGAACCCGTCGTGCCCGGCGGCGGTGGCCGCGTCCAGACTCAGCGAGACGGCCCGGGCGCCAGCGTTCCGGATGCCGGCCAGGGCGTCCCGGGTGAGCGTCGGGGTGCCCGACGGCGACACCGACACCGGCAGGCCCAGCTCGTCCCCCCGGCGGACCAGCGTCTCCAGGTCCGGCCGCTGGAACGGGTCCCCACCGGTGATCACGAACAGCGGCGCGGGGCGGCCGAAGGCCGCGACCTGGGCCATGAGCCTCGTCGCCTCGTCGGTGTCGAGCTCGGCCGGGTCGCGCAGCGGCCGGGCCGACGCGCGGCAATGCCGGCAGGCCAGCGGGCAGGCCCGGGTGGCCTCCCAGATGACGATGAACGGGCGCTCCCGTACGTCATGTCGTGGTGTCCGCACCGACGCTCCCGCCCGGTGCGGCCCGCCGCCTGATGCCGATGTGGTAACCCGTGTCACGGCGTGGACGGTGCCCGGCGGAAACGGCGCACACCAGGGACCGGAGACCCTCGTCGGTGGGCCGCTCGACCCGGGAATGCCACGGTCGCCTCGGCCGTGCCGGCACGGCCGACGGCGCTCGTCCCCAGCCGCCGAGCCGCCCCGTTCCCACCTGCGGCCGCCGCGAATCCTGGGCGTCTCGACCACGGGCGCAACTGCCCGGTGATCTCGGGACCTTCGGCCCGGTCCGGCGAGATATCGGGTCGGCAGGATTTCCGGGACGTCCCTCCGGTCGGCGTCGCCGCGACCGGTCCAACCGTGGACGCCACAGCGACCGATCGGAGGCATGAGGCGTATGTCGCGAGCGACCGAGGAGGCGCAGCGGGCACTGCTGGCCGTGGGTGGCCGCACGCCCACCCGGACCGGCGGGGACGGACCACCTCGGCCATGGCACCGGGGCCGGACCCGGACGGGCCGATGACCCCCGTGCGGGTCCGGTACTTCGGCGGCACCCGGGCCGCCGCCGGAGTGCCCGAGGAGGACCAGCAGGCCGGCACGCTGGCCGAACTGCTCGACCGGATCGGCGACCGGCACGGACCGGAGCTGCGGACCGCCCTGCGGGCGTGCAGCTTCCTGGTTGACGGCACCCAGTGGCGTGACGAACACCAACTCCTACCGCCGGCCGCCACGGTCGACGTGCTACCGCCGTTCGCCGGCGGCTGAACCGCGAAGGAGACATCATGGCCGACCCACGGCTGGACGACTGGCTGCCCAGCGCCGCGGCGGCGCTCGACCTGCCGACGCCGTCGAGCGACGACACCCGCGCACTGCTCGACCTGGTGCGGACGGTGGCGCACGGTGTCTGCCGTCCGGCGGGCCCGCTCGCGGCGTATCTCGTCGGGGTGGCCGTCGGGCGGCGTGCCGACCTCGACGCGGCATGTGTCGCGCTGACTGCCCTCGTACCTGAGGAGGCCACGTGACCATCGTCGCGGGGCACACACCTCCCGGCCGACCGATTGGGCGGCGCGCCCGCTGGCGCACGCGTTCCCGACACCGAGCGCCGCGGAGTTGGGACTTCCGGCCCTGACTCGTCCCGTTTGGCTGCAACAGGCTCAGAACCAGGAAGCGGGTCGTGCTGATCCTTCTGGCTTGGGCACCCCTCGACAACCTCGACGGAGAAAGCGATGACCATGACCGGAGAAAGACACCCGGCGACGGGCAACCGGACGCAGCCGGCCAACACCAGCGGCGCACCCCTTCAACTCGCCGTCGTCACCCTCGGATTTCTGGTCAACTTCTGGGCGTGGGCGCTGCTCGGACCGCTGGGCCCGGGAATCAAGGAGCGGCTCGGCCTGAGCTTCGCCGCCCAGTCGCTGCTCGTCGCCGTGCCGGTGGTCGTCGGTTCGCTCGGCCGCATCCCGGTCGGGGCACTCACCGACCGGTACGGCGCACGCCTGGTGTTTCCCCTGGTCACCGTGGCGACGATCGTCCCGGTGCTGACGCTCACCGCGGTCGACTCCTACGTAGCGCTGATCCTGACCGGATTCTTCCTCGGCGTCGGCGGCACCGCGTTCGCCGTCGGTGTCCCGCACGTCTCCGGTTGGTATCCGCCGGCGCGGCGGGGCTTCGCCATCGGGGTGTTCGGCGTGGGCATGGGTGGCACGGCGATCGCGAACTTCACCACCGTCCGGCTGGCCGACGCCTACGGCGAACGGGCTCCGTTCCTGCTCGTCGCCGCGATCCTCGCCGGGTACGCGGTGCTGGCGTTCCTGCTGCTGCGGGACGCCCCCGGCCGCACCCGGCCCACCGGCTCCCCCTGGCGGCGACTGGCCGACGTCGGGCGGCTCACCGTGACCTGGCAGCTGTGCTTCCTGTACGCGGTCGGCTTCGGCGGCTTCGTCGCCTTCAGCGTCTACCTACCCGCCTACCTGGGCACCACGTACGAACTGAGCGCCGCCGACGGGGCGCTGCGCACCGCCGGCTTCGTGGTGCTGGCCGTGGCCGCCCGCCCCGTCGGCGGCTGGCTGTCCGACCGTCTGCACCCCGTGCCGGTGCTGGTGTGGTGTTTCGCCCTGGTGGCCGCCCTGGCCGTCGTCCAGGCCTTCGAACCGCCGCTGATGCCGGTTGCCACGGTGGCCCTCCTCGGCATGGCGAGCCTGCTCGGTGCCGCCAGTGGAGCCGTCTTCGCGCTGGTCGGCAAGGTCGCCCCGCCCGAGCAGGTCGGCGCGGTCACCGGGCTGGTCGGCGCGGCGGGCGGCCTCGGTGGATTCGTGCCGCCCCTCGTCATGGGCTGGGTGTACGGCGCACAGGGCTCGTACTCGATCGGGCTGATGCTGCTGTCGGACGTGGCGCTGGCCGCAGCGGTGTTCACCGCGGTGCGGATGAGCGGCTTCGCCCGCCGGTCCGGTCGGCAGCCGGTGGCGGCGTGAGACCTCGCGGTCGAGCGGGGATGTGCTGGAGTGCGCGGGTATCCACGACGTGCTCCTGACCGTGTTGCGCAACGTCAGGGTCGCCGGGCCGCCGTCGGTCGTGCAGGGGCAAGGGCGACCGCGCCGCTGAGGCGACCCTGACCTCCGCGTCGATCGAGGCCCGCAGGTCGTTGACGTGCGCCGTCAGCTCGGTGCAGAACCGGTTGAGCTCGGCCGGGTCGAGCTGGGCGAGGACGAGTTCCAGTTTGCCGCCGCCCGCCCGTGCCACCGCCAGCCGAATCCCGCCGCCGCGACGGTCGTGGCGGGCGTGTTGGACGGTGCCGCCCGACGGCGGTGCGGCCACCGTGGGCCGCGGACCAGGATCAGCGCGACCCCGGCGCCGCCCACCCGAGCAGCAGCGGCAACCGGATCCGCCGCCTCGTCGGCGTCGAACGGGTTCGGGTGAGCGGCGGTACCGGAGCTGGTCCGGAAGCAGACCGAGGGTGGCCTCGAAGTCAGCGACGAGGTCGCCGGTGAACAGCTGGAAAGCCCGACTGCCAGGGCATGTTCGCGGAATCGCCGTGCAGCGAATCGGTCCAGGGTGAACCGCCGACCATCACCGGCTCCGGTTCGTCGGCCTTACCCGGCTTCGTCGGGTCCTCAGCCTGCTTCGTCGACCCGAGCCCGTCGGCGCCGAGCGGGCGGAGTCCATCCGCGCCGAGCGGGCGGTCCCGTTCCGATGCCGGCGGAATGAGCGTGTCGGGGACAACGGCTGCCGGCTCATCGGCGTCCGGCTGCGGCCAGCGCCGCCACCGCTGGACACTGGCGACCCCGACCAGGAGCAGCGAGCCCAGCAGCAGCGTGGTCCCGGTCCGTACGGGGGTGAGCAGGTCGATCTGGTAGCCCGCCACGCTCAGCTTGTGACCGAGCAGGTCCAGCAGCCGTGCCGGGCTGAACAACAGGCCCACGTAGCTGACCGTGTACGCCAGTCCGGTCAGCACCGAGCCGAGCGGGGAGATCCGTACGGTGGCGGTGAGTCCGAGCAGAAGGCCAGCAGCCGCAAGCACCAGCAACGGCTTCAGCAGAGCGTCAGGGGCCAGGGCCTCACCACTTTCCTGCGCATCCCCGAACACCCGCAGGGACCGGCCTTGTCCAGCGGCGAGCAGGACCCAGGCCAGCGGACCCACGACGAGCGCGGCGATTACGGTCTTGATGTGTCGCATTCGGGCAAGGTACCGAGCTTCCGTCGTTGACCGGCAACGCGATAAGCAAAACTTAACCTGCCACCACACTGCGTCGTACGGCGTAGCTGACGGTGTCGAAGGTGGGCGGTCAGCATGCGTAGCAGTCGATGAGTTCCACGCCGAAGATCGCGCCGACCCACCCCTCGACGAGGGTGTGCGTGGTGCCGGCGGCTCGCGCCGCCGCACCGCCACGGGCGGGGCACCCGAGCAACGCTGTCCGTCACCTCTGCCGCGAAACGGGTCGAACGCCAGAAGGGGGCGGGACGGGCTCGCGGCGTACCCGTAACTACGACGTGGCCGGATCGGCCTCCGCCATGGTGGTGATCCGGTCCCACGCCGGGATGGGCAGGGCGATCACGGCGGCCGGGAAGAGCCCGTGCTCCTCGTTGTCGATGTGCCGGTGCAGCCGGTCCAGGGCGGCGAGCACGGCGGGCCAGTCCGGGGCCGTCCGATCCACCGCACCGAGCACGCCGTGGATGTCGTCGTGTTCGGCGCAGAGCTTGTCGACGGCCTCGGCCAGGCTGCCCTCCTCGCGCAGTTCGACGAAAAGGCCGGTCTCCTCGGTCGCGGTGTGCGGGAACAGCAGGGAGAGCAGGGCGTCCAGGGCGGCCAGCCGGTCGTCGGTCCCGGCGAGGATGGCCCGACGAAGCTCGCCGGCCGCGTTGGCGATCTCGTCGTGCTCGGCCGACAGCCGGCCGATCAGCGGGAAGTCGCGGCAGCCGCAGTAGTTGCACATTGTCCTTCTCCCTCTCCAGGCGCGGTTCGATCGTCCACCCGGTGCGGCGTGGCCAGCCAGGCCGAAAGACCCGCCGGCGCCGGGGCGGTGGTCACACCGCCCCGGCGTCCCGCGATCCGTCGTCGTGCCGGTCAGCGGGGTGCGAGCGTCCGGCTCAGCCGGATCTGCCACACCTGCGGGCCGTCCTGCAGCCACTCGGTCGCCACCGCGCCGCCGTAGCGCTGATCGATCTCGGCGAGCAGCGGCCTGGGCGCGTGCGGCGCGACCAGGATCAGCGCGTCACCCGCCCCCAGCCGGTCCAGGGCGGCGAGCACGGTGGCGTGCCGCTGTCCGTACGGGAGGTCCCGGACGCCCAGCCGGGGGTCGATGCTCAGCACCGGCGCCTCGCCCACGCCGGCCGGGGCGTCCCCGCCGCACCCACAGGAGCCGCCGCCGCACCCGCCCCCGGCGGCCGGCGTCGCCTCGCCCAGCAGGTCGTGCATCCCGGCGAGCAACCCCGCGAGCGAGACGTCCGCGGCTCCGACCAGCAGCGGTACGACCAGGTGGTTTTCCTTGTCGAGGTGCACCGCGAACAGCGCGGCGAGGGCGCGAGCGGCCGCCGCCGCGGGCACCGCGCGGGTGAGGCCGGCCAACTCGGAGACGAGCCCGACGATCGCCTTGTGCTCACCGAGCATGCCGTCGACGAGCAGCTTCCCCTCGGCGAGTGCCGCCGCGGCGGGGTACAGGGCAGCCTCCTCGGCGTGCGCGTGCGGCAGCAGTTCGGCGTGCAGCCACCGGACGAGTTGGTCGCGAGCGCGCATCGCCTCCGCGTCGTCGCCGCGGCCGGCTGCCTCCACCAGGTGGTTGGTCAGCGTGTCGAGGGTGGTGGCGAGTGCGGCGTGGTGCTGGACGACCGCTGCGGCCGCCTGACGGTCCGCGGTCGCTGCCGACTGTGACATGGCGCCCTCCCGGGATTTTGACGCCGTTTGACGTTGTAACGTTAACCATCGTGAAAACCCGTGGAGAAGGGCCGGTTGGGGAGACGATCGGCACTCCCCGCCATCGGGCCGTCGACACCCGGAGCCGGGTGGCGATCCGCAACCTGGTGCGGCTCTCCCTGCCACCGACACCGTCCGAATCGGACCCGTCATGACCACGCCCCGGCCGATACCCGTCGCCTGGCGGCTGCCGGCCCTCGCCGCTGGCGGGGTCGCCCTGCTCACCGGCCTGTACGCGGCCCTGCTGCTGCTCGGCACCCGGGTACCCGCGCCCCCAGGACAGCTGGCGGAGGTGCACGGGCCGCTGATGGTCCTCGGCTTCGTCGGGACCCTGATCGCCCTGGAGCGGGCGGTGGCACTGGGCGACCGCTGGGCCCTGCTCGCGCCGGCCTGCTCCGGCGGCGGCGCCCTGCTGCTGGTGCTCACCGGGCCGAGCCTCACCGCCCGCCTGTTGCTGATGGTCGCCTCGGTCCTCCTGCTCGGCGTCTACCGGCAGATCTGGCGGAGGCAGCCGGGCGTCGCGCTGCTCGCCCAGGCCGCCGGCGCGCTGGCCTGGTACGCCGCCGCATTGCTCTGGCTCGCCGGACTCACCGTGGCCGAGATCGTGCCGTGGCTGGCCACGTTCGTGGTGGCCACGATCGCGGGGGAACGCTTCGAACTGGCACGGGTGGCGCTGCCCCCGCGCGCCGGTCGGTGGTTCCTCGGCGCCCTGTCGGCACTGATGGCCGGCGTGACCGCCACCGCCGCCTGGCCCGGCATCGGCCCGTACCTCTTCGGCGCGGGACTGCTCGCCGTGGTGGCCTGGCTCGCCGCCTTCGACGTCGCCCGCCGCACCGTCCGGAGCCGGGGTCTGCCCCGGTACGTGGCGCTGGGCCTGCTCGCCGGCTACGCCTGGCTGGGACTGGCCGGCCTGCTCTGGGCCGGGGCAGGCGCCAGCGCTGACGGCCCCCGCTACGACGCCACCCTGCACGCCGTCTTCCTGGGGTTCACCATGTCGATGATCTTCGTGCACGCCCCGGTGATCCTGCCGGCCGTGCTGCGCCGACCCCTGCCGTACCAGCGCCTGCTGTACGCGCCGTTGGCGCTGCTGCACGCCTCCCTCCTGGTGCGGGTCGTCATCGGTGACGCCCTGCGGGTGCAGCCGGTGTGGCGTGGGGCCGGCGTGGCCAACGTCCTCGCGGTCCTCGCCTTCGTCGGCCTCGCGGTGGTGTCTTCGCGGCGACCGCCCCGGAACCGGGACGCGTCGCCGACCCGACCCGTTGCGACGGCGGTGCGGTGATGGCCGTGACGGACCGGGCGGCCACACCTGCGTCGACGGGGACCGGTCGGGCCGGCTGGCACCGGCGGGTGACCGCGCTACCGATGGCGTACCTGGCCGGGCTGGTCGTCCTCGCCTTCAGTCACCCGTTCCTGCCCTCCTGGCGTTGGCTGGCGATCCACCTTCTCCTGCTCGGGGCGGTGACCAACGCGATCGTGGTGTGGAGCGCCCACTTCACCGTCGCCGTGCTGCGCGCCCCGGCACCGCCGAACCGCCGCGGGGAGACGGCCCGTCTCGCCGTACTCAATGTCGGTGTGGTGGCGGTGCTGGTCGGCGCCCTGGCTGGCCGGCCGTGGGCCGGCGTCGCCGGCGCGGCCCTCGTCTTCACCGCGATCGTCGCCCACGCCCACTGGCTGGCCGGCCGCCTGCGCGCCGCACTGCCCGGCCGGTTCACGGTCACCGTCCACTACTACCTCGCGGCGACCCTCGCCATCGGCGTCGGCATCCCGGTCGGAGCCTGGATGCTGGTGGTGGACGACGCCACCCGTCCCCGGCTGACGCTCTTCCACGCCCACGTCAACCTGCTCGGCTGGGTCACCCTCACCGTCCTCGGCACGCTGCTGACGCTCTGGCCGACGGTGCTGCGCGCCCGGATGGCCGCCGGCGCCGCCCGCGCCGCCGCGCTCGCCCTGCCCCTGCTGACCACCGGACTCGTCCTGCTCGGCGTCGGGCTGCTCGCCTGGTGGCGTACGGTCATCGGGGTCGGCCTGGTGCTCTTCGTCCTCGGGGCGCTGGCCGCGCTGCGTCCCGCCGTCACCGCTGCCCGCGCCCGGCCGCCCGCCTCCTTCGCCACCTGGTCGATCGCGGCGGCCGCCGGCTGGCTGCTTGTCGCGCTCGCCGTCGACACCGCGACCCTGCTCGCCAGCACCGGGCCGGAGGCGGCGGCGGGCCGCTTCGGGATCGTGCTCGTCCCGTTGCTGGCCGGCTTCGTCGCGCAGGTCCTCATCGGGTCGTTGAGCTACCTGCTGCCGGTGGTCCTCGGTGGCGGGCCGGGGCCGGCGCGGCGCCGCATCGCCATCCTCGACCGCAACTGGCCGCAACGGGTGGCGATGGCGAACGCGGCCCTGGTGGTGTTCGCCCTGCCGAGTCCCCCGTTCGTTCGCATCACCACCTCACTGTTGATCCTCGCCGCGCTGGTGCAGTTCCTCGTGCCGGCCGTGCGGGTCCTACTCGCCGCGCGGAGGTAACCGTGTCCGGGCCCGCCCCCACCACGCCGACCCGCCCCCTCGGCGGCGTCGCTGTGGGCCTCACCCTCGTCCTGATCGCCGTCCTGGTCGGCGTCGCCGGCCAGCGGCTCTCCACCGCACCGTCCGGTGCCGGCACGACCGCGAACGGATCCGTGCCGGCCTCCGGGCGCACCACCACCGTCTCCGTGGTCGCGCAGGGGATGCGGTTCCAACCGGACCGGATCACCGTTCCGAGCGGCGACCGCCTGGTCATCGAGGTGACCAACCGTGACGACCGCCGCCACGACCTCGTCCTGGCCACCGGCCAACGGACCTCCGCCATCGGCCGTGGGGCGACCGCGCGCCTGGACGCCGGCGTGATCGGCGGACCGGTGGCGGGGTGGTGCTCCCTGCCCGGGCACCGCCAGGCCGGCATGACGCTGACGATCACGACCACCGACGCGCCGGCCGGCACCGGGCACGAGAGCGGGCACACCGCACCCGGCGCGGAGGTGCCGCGCGTCGACGCCATGCCGCCCCCGCGGCGACCTTCACCGCCCGGGACGCCGCCGCGCCAGCCACCCCGCCCGGTCGCCTGCACAAGCGGGAACTGCGGGTGCGCGAGGTGGAGCGCGAGGTCGCCCCGGGCGTACGGCAGAAGCTCTGGACGTTCGACGGCACGGTCCCCGGGCCGGTGCTGCGCGGCAAGGTCGGCGACACCTTCGAGATCACCCTGATCAACGACGGCACGGTCGACCACGGGATCGACTTCCACGCCGGTGCGGTCGCCCCGGACGAGGTGATGCGCCCGATCGACCCCGGGCAGCGGTTGACCTACCGGTTCACCGCCACCCGGGCCGGCATCTGGATGTACCACTGCTCGACCATGCCGATGCTGCACCACATCGGCAACGGCATGTACGGCGCGGTGATCATCGACCCGCCCGACCTGCCCAGGGTCGACCGCGAATTCGTCCTCGTCCAGTCCGAGCTGTACCTCGGCGGCGACGGCGAGCCCGGCGACCTGGCGAAGATGCAGGCGGAGCGGCCCGATGCCGTCGTCTTCAACGGCTACGTCGCCCAGTACGCCCACCGGCCGCTACCCGCGCGGGCCGGCGAGCGCGTCCGGGTCTGGCTGCTCGATGCCGGCCCCAACCGGGACAGTTCGTTCCACGTCGTCGGCGCCCAGTTCGACACCGTCTACCGGGAGGGGCGGTGGGAGGGCCGGCCGGCCGACCCCGGTGGGGCTCAGGTGCTCTCGCTGACTCCGGCCGCCGGCGGCTTCGTCGAGACGGTCTTTCCCGAGCCCGGACACTACCCGTTCGTCAGCCACGCCATGGTCGACGCGGAACGCGGTGCCCGGGGCGTCTTCGAGGTGACGCCCTCCTGACAGCTACCGCCGCCGCGACGACCGGAGGCCACGCCAAGCGGGCGCACGCCCATCCCGGCCGACCTCCCCAGCGGGTGGTTCGGTGTTGTGCCGGGTCACGAGCTGGTTCCCCTGAGTGCTGCGCGCGGCGGTTGATGGCCGGCCGCCCGCGTCTGCGTTCGCCGGCAGGGTTGACGTGGTCAGGCGTGGCATGGATTCTTGTTACTGGTATAGACCGGTGTGGCCAGCTGATCTGTTGGGAGTCGAGGATGCGGCGCGGCGGACCTCGGGCCTCAGCCTTCGCGGCGTTCCGCTCGGTGTGTGCCATGCCGGGATTCATGCCGATACCAGGCGCCAGCCAAGTTGAAGGAGTGGAGGTGTGATGTTTCTGTCGCGTTCGTTTCGTGGCTTTCGCCGTGCCGGAATATTCGCCGGACTGGTCGGGCTCGCCATTGGACTGGTGAACCCTCCTCCTGCCCGGGGCGAGGCCCAGGCTCCTGATCGGGTGGATGTGGCGCGCATTCTCCCGGTGCCGCAGCAGGTAGCGCCGCGTCCGGGCTCCGTCGTCCTGCCCGGCGATGTCGATGTCGTCGCGGGCGCGTCCGTGGATTCGGCGGCCGAGGAATCGCTCGTGGATCTGCTCGGGGCGCACGGTGTCACGGCCAGGGTCGTCCGAACCGCGGACATGTCGACGTCGCGCCCGTTGATCCTCCTCGGCGGGCCGGGCGAGACGTCGGCGAGCACCGCGGTGCTGAGTGCCCTCGGGGTCGAGGGGCCAGCGGGGCTGCCCGGTGAGGGGTACGTTCTGGCGGCCGGCCACGATCGTCTCGGGCGACCGCGGATCGTCCTCGCGGGTCTGGACGGCGCCGGCACCTTCTACGCCGTTCAGTCACTGCGTCAGCTGCTCGTGCCGGAAGGCTCCCGGGTAACGGTCGACGGTGTGGCGGTGCGCGACTGGCCGGGTTACCGAATTCGTGGCGGCATGGAGTCGTTCTACGGACCGGTGTGGTCGCAGGAGGACCGGCGTTCGCAGATCGAGTTCCTGGCTCGGCACAAGATGAACCAGTTCTTCTACGGGCCTGCGGACGATCTGCGTACCGGGTCGGAGTGGGACTCCCCGTACGACGCGGCGGAACTGGGCCGGCTGAAGGAGATCGTGGACCTGGCGCGGTCGCGTCATGTCGATTTCGTGTACCGGGTCTCGCCGGAGGCGCCCTTGGCCCCGGGTCAGGGGATCTGCCACGTGCGCGAGTCCGATCGGGCCAAGCTGCTGGCCCGCTTCGCGCAGTTGTGGGAGATCGGGGTCCGCAGTTACGTCATCGCCTGGGACGACGTGTCCGGTAACTTCGCGTGCCAGGAGGACCGGGACGCCTACCGGGGCGATTCGTCGCCGCTCGCCGCCGCCCAGGCCGGGGTCACCAACCTGGTCCAGCGCGAGTTCATCGAGAAGCACCCCGGCGCCACCCGTCTGGTGACCGTGCCGACCGAGTACTGGGGCATGACCCGTACGCCGTACAAGAACCGGTTCGACGAGTTGGTGAGCGCCGACGTCGACCTCTACTGGACCGGGCCGGAAGTGGTCTCGCCGAGCATCACCCGGGACGACCTCCGGGCCGCGCAGGCCGCCTGGCCGCGGCACCGGATCATGCTCTGGGACAACTACCCGGTCAACGACTACAGCCCCAACCGGCTGCTGTTGGGCCCACTGGTGAAGCGCGACGCCGGCATGGCGGACGACGTCATCGGCATCTCGTTCAACGAACTCGTCCAGCACCAGGAGGCCTCGCTGATCTCACTCGGCACGCAGGCCGACTACGCCTGGAACCCCGGGGCCTATGACCCGGAGCGCTCCTGGACGCGCACGCTGCAGATCGTCGGCGGCGACGCCTACCAGGAACTGCGGCTGTTCGCGGAGAACAACCGGGCCAGCGTCCTCGACAACACCGCCCGGCCGCGGTTCGCCGCGCTCATCAACCGGCTCATCGCCGAGTACTCGGCGGGCCGGCCGGTGGGCGACGAACTCGAGCAGCTCGATCGTGAGATGCGCCGCCTGGCGGAACTGCCCGCCGCGCTCCGGGCACAGCTCGACAACCCCGCGCTGCTCAAGCAGATCGGACCCTGGCTGGACCGCGTCGGAACGACCGGCCAGGCAGGCCGGGCGGCCGTGGCCATCCTCCGGGCCCAGGACCGGGGCGACGGCGAAGCCGCCTGGCTGGCACGACGGGATCAGGCGCGTGCCCGCGGCATCCTCGACAGGACGTGGCACCAGATCAGTCCCGGTCCGGTCGACGACCTGCTCAGCTTCGCGGCCTCGCAGAGCGACGGCTATATCGGTGACCGCTGGTACGGCGACCTTGGGGCTCCGACGGGCCTACCGGCTGCCGCCCAGGGGTCGGCGCTGGGCAACCTGACCGACCGGCGCGACGACACGGCGTATGTCGCCGCCGGCACACCGCAGGACGGCGACGCGATCACGGTGCCGATCACCAAGCCGCACCGGCTGTCGGCGGTGACCGTGGTGCAGGACGCGACCGCTCCCGCCGACGGCATGATCCAGGCGCTGGTCGACGGCGCCTGGGTGGATCTCGGACCGCTCGCTGACGGGTTCACCAAGGTGCCGGCCGCGGACCTCGCGGCCAGTGCGGTACGGATCCGGTGGACATCGGGCAGCGCGGCCCCGCACATCTACGAGATCGTCCCGCACTACTCCGACGTGTTCAGCGGCGCCGTGTCGGTCGATCCGCCGGGATCGCTCATCGCGCCTGGTAAGACGAAGCGATTCCAGGTCGCCTTCGAGGTGTTCGCGGATCACCGGATCAGTGGCCAGGTGAGCGCCACCGGCCCGGCCGGCTGGACCATCGACCCGGCGAAGCAGGTGTTTCGTGCCCAGCCGGGGGGCCGAACCGTTGTCGCGAGCGTACCGGTGGAGGTGACCGTCCCGGCCGATGCCGAGACGGGACGCCACCAGGTGACGGTGTCCTTCGCCGAGGACGGCGCGCCACCGGTGAACGTGTCGCTGCCGATCCTGGTCGGGGAGCAGAGCTACCCGAACCTCGTGACCGGGGCAGACCCGGCCGGCTACTGGCGGCTCGGCGACGCTACCGACTCCAGCACCGCCGTGGACGGCTCCGCCAGCCGGCAGAACGGCGCCTACCTGGCCGGTGCCCACCCGGGGGCCGAGGGCGCGATCACCGGTGACCGGGCGGCGGACCTCACCACCGGGTACATCGAGGCGCCGCGAAGCCCGCGAACCGACCTCCAGGGCGCGTTCACCCTGGAGGCGTGGGTGAAGCTCGACACGCTCGCCCCGGCGCCGGGGCAGGCGATCATCGAGAGTTACACCGGGCCGGCGGTCAACGGGTATGCGCTGAGGGTGACAGACGGCGTCCTGCAGGCGTGGTCGCTGGGCGCTGCCGGAAAGGGGTACGGCCTGGTGACCGGCCGTACCCGGCTGACACCGAACACGTGGCACCACGTCGCCGCCGTCTTCGACGGGTCACGACTGACCGTGTACCTCGACGGGGTGGTGGACAACAGCGCTGCGACGTCGGTGTCGCCGGGCAGCGGTACGGCGAGCGTCAAGCTCGGCGGCCGCGGGGACGACGCGAACCAGCGGCTCCAGGGCGACCTCGACGAGGCGGCGATCTACGACCGGGCCCTGACCGCGGCCGAACTCGAGGCGCACCACCTCACCGGACTCGGCTGACCGGCCTCCGCCGATGTGCGTCAGCCCTCCGATGACGGGGGGCTGACGTGCATCTGGATGGCGTAACGATCCCCGCGGTAGAGCGACCGACCGAACTCCACGACCTTTCCCATGTTGTCCACCGAGATGCGCTCGATCAGGAACGCCGGGCTGTCCTCCGCGACTTCGAGCCGCGTCGCCTCGGCGTCGGTCAGCCGGGCGATGGTGACCGTCTGCCGCGCCGATTCCAGCCGCACCCCGAAGACGCGGCCCAGCACCTCGTACAGCGAGTCATCGCGCCCCATCACCGCCAGCAGGTTGGGGAACCGCGTCGCGGCGAGGTTGGTCCGCTCCAGCGCCATCGGGATGCCGTCCGCGGTACGGATCCGTTCGATGTAGTGGGTCGGCTCGCCCGGGGCGATGTCGAGGCTGGCGGCGACGGCGCGGGTGGCCGGGCGGGTACGGGCGCGGTACGACTTGGCGCCCGGTGCCATGCCGCGCATCCGCATGTCCTCGCTGAACGAGCGGAAGATCTCCGAGTGGGTCAGCGTGGGGTGCTGCACGAAGGTCCCGCGCCCGGGCACCCGCCGGACCATTCTCTTCGACTCCAGCGCGTCGATGGAGCCCCGGACGGTCATCCGGGCGACGCCGAACCGTTCGGCGAGGACCCGCTCCGAGGGAAGCAGCGCGCCGTCCCGCGAGCTCAGGACCATGGCGGTGAGCACGTCTCTGATGTGCTCACCCTTGCCGCGGTTGTGCTCCGCCGGCAACGATTCAAGCGCCCCCTCGCTCGGCTCGTGTCGCCTCCTTGGCACGGACCCGATCCCCTCTCCCCGTAGTTGGAGCCATCCTACGGGCAGTTTCCGCCCCGCCGCCGACATCGATGCAACCCGTTGACCTCCGGTCTATACCAGTATTACGCTCGGCGCGTCCGCAGGTCTCGAGGATGGCGGCCATGACGATCGGAGACGAGATGCCCAGAAGATTCGGTGTGATGGGGGTGGTGGCGACACTCGCCGTAACCCTTGCCGCCTGCGCGCCGGGCGACAGCGGGGATGGCGGTGGCGACGCCGTCAACCTGAAGGTCTGGGGTTGGCGGCAGGAGGACGTCGCGGCGTACAAGAAGATCTTCCAGATCTACGAGAAGGCCCACCCGGGCGTGACCGTGGAGTACGTCCCCTACAAGAACACCGAGTACGACACGATCCTCAAGACCGGCCTCACCGATGCCAACGGCCCCGACGTCGCGCAGCTGCGCTCCTACGGACTGCTCCAGCCGCTGGTCGGCTCCGGCAGCCTGGTGCCCCTCGACGACCAGGTCGACAAGCTGAGCGGATTCCCGAAGCCGATCCTCGACGGCGCGAAGGGCGAGAAGGACGGGCGCGTCTACGGCGTTCCGTTCGCGATCCAGACGCTGCATGTCATCTACAACAAGAAGATCTTCGCCGACAACGGCATCGCCGCCCCCACCGCCTGGGCGGACATGATCGCGGGCTTCGACAAGCTCAGCAAGGCCGGCGTCACCCCGCTGGCGAACACCGTCACCGACAAGTGGATGCTGCCGATCGAGCAGGAGATCTTCGGAGCCACCACGTACGGCGGCCCCGACTACCTCACCAAGATGCTCAACGGCTCGGCGAAGTTCACCGACGCGCCCTGGGTGAAGTCGCTAGAGACCTGGAAGGGCACCCAGAAGTACTGGCCGGCGCAGGCGTCCGGGGTGAACTACAGCGACGCGCAGGCCCTCTTCACCTCCGGCCGGGCCGCCATGTTCCCGGGTGGCGTGTGGGAGCTCGCCGGGTTCAAGAAGGCCAACCCCCAGCTCGACATGGGCATCTTCAACGTGCCGCCGGCGCCCGGCGCGGCGGTCGACAAGACGCTGGTGCCCGGCTACGTCGACGGGTCGTTCGGTGTCTCGGCGAAATCCCGCCACCGGGACGCGGCGCTGGACCTCGTGCGGTGGATGGCGACGGAGGAGTTCGGCAAGGCGCTGTCGAACGAGCTTCAGCAGATCTCCCCGGTGCCGGGCGTCGAGCCGCAGGACGAACTCCTGGCGCAGGCACTCAAGGCATACCAGGCGAACCCCAGCCCGTACGTCACCTACGCGTACTTCTCCGGCGGCACACCCACCGCCTGGGACCTCGCCTCCGAGGCGTTCTCCGACTACGTCCTGGGCCGAGGCAACGCCGCTGACGTGGCCGCACACATCCAACGAGGGGTCGATCAGTGGTTCCGGCCCAAGAACTGACGGTCCGTCCCGCCCGGCGGTCACGCCGCCGGGCGGGACGGGTCTCGGCAGGGTGGATCACGACGTTCTGCCTGCCGGCGTTCGCGCTCTACGGGCTGTTCCTCGTGGTGCCGCTCGTCACCGCCTTCTACTACGGGCTGTTCCGCTGGGACGGCACCCGTCAGGGGGAGTTCGTCGGGATCGGCAACTACCGGGAGATCCTCACCCGCTACCCGCTGAGCGACGAGATCCCCGCCGCGCTCGGACACAACGTGCTCTTCTTCGTCGGCACCATGGCGATCCAGAACACCATCGGGCTCGGCCTGGCGGTGCTCCTGCACCGCAACCCCCGGGGCAAGCGGCTGTTCCAGACGCTCTTCTCGCTTCCGTACCTGATCAGCCCGCTGATCGTCGGGTACATCTGGTCGCTGTTGCTGAGCCCCACCTTCGGCCCGATCAACTTCGCGCTCAGTGCGGTCGGCCTGGACGCCTGGGCGCGCCCGTGGCTCGGCGAGCCGGACCTCGCCCTGCCGGTGCTGATCCTGGTCAACGCCTGGCAGTGGATCGGCGGACCGATGCTCATCTTCGGTGCCGCTCTGGCCGGCATACCCCAGGAACTAGAGGAGGCGGCCGCGGTGGACGGCGCGTCACCGACCCGCACGTTCTGGAGCATCCGGTTCCCCCTTCTGATGCCGGCGGTCGGCGTGATCACCGTGTTGACGTTCATCGGATGCTTCAACATCTTCGACCTCGTCTACGCGCTGGGCGGTTCCGACGGCGGGCCCGGCGGCGCCATGGACGTGCTGGGTCTGCTCTATTACCGGACCGCCTTCCAGGGCGGCAGCAACGCGATCGGAGAGTCGTCGGCGTTGGCCATGCTGATCTTCGTGCTCATCTTCGGCGTCTCCCTGGCCCTGGAACGGGCGCTGCGCCGCCGGGAGGTCCACTAGATGAGTGCCATCCTTCGCGCCGCCCCCCGCCGGGCATCGAAGGTCGGAGCCGGGACCGTACGTCCGCGCGGCACCCGCCAGCGTTCGCTGCTGCACGGCGCGGGCAGCCAGCTCCTCCTGTGGACGTATGCCGCGATCGCCTTCGGCCCGCTGCTGCTGGTGCTGATCGGCTCGCTCCGGCCCAACGCGGAGATCCTCCGCGCGCCGGTCGGCCTGCCCAGCTCGTTCGACCTGAGCAACTACACCCGCGCGTGGCAGACCGCGTCGATCTCGACGTACTTCGTCAACTCCCTCACCGTCACCTGCGCCTCGGTGGCACTGTGCGTCAGCGTGTCGGCGATGGCCGCCTACGCCCTGGCCAGGTGGAAGTTCCGGGGCCGCGCCCTGCTGGCGGCGTTCTTCCTGTCCGGGTTGATGATTCCTGCGAAACTCGGCCTGCTGCCGGTGTTCTACATGTTCCAGTCGATGGGTCTGATCGACAGCCGGATCGGGCTGGTGCTGCTCTACGCGGCGAGCGGAATCCCGTTCTCGGTCTTCGTGATCATGGGCTTCATGCGGGGACTGCCCGGTGAGCTGGAGGAGGCCGCGCGGATCGACGGGGCGAACGAGGGCCGGCTGTTCGTGTCGGTCGTCCTGCCCCTGATGCGGCCGGCGCTCGCGGTGGCAACCGTCTTCCAGTTCGCGCCGACCTGGAACGACTTCTTCTACCCGTTGGTACTGCTGCGCAGCGGCGACAAATACACCATTCCGGTCGGGCTGACCCGGTTCTTCGGCGAGTTCGCCGCCGACCGCGGCACCCTGTTCGCCGGACTCGTGATCGCCCTGGTGCCGCTGGCCGTGGTGTTCGCACTCGCGACCAAGCAGATTGTTGCAGGACTGACCGCAGGGATGTCGCGATGACCACGACGATCACCATCGACGGCGGCAAGTCGGAACTTCGGCTGCTGCTGCGTACCCCGGCGGGCCGTCGGCTCGGCGTCGGTCCGGGCTTCTCCTACCAGCCGCACGAGGATGGCGTCGAACGGATCCTGGCCGCCGTTCGTGGCGCCGCGGCGACGATCTCCCTCCCCGCGCAGGTGGCCGGCGTGGTAGCTGGCCTGACCGGCGTACCGGGGGAGCATGCTGAACGCCGGCGTCTCGCGCTCGCCCTCGAGCGGCAGTTCGGCGGCCGGGCCGTGGTCGTGGAGGACAGCATCCTCGCGCACGCCGGCGCTCTCGGCGGTCCCGGCGTGCTGTTGTGTGTCGGGACCGGGACGACCGTGCTCGCCGTGGACGCGGACGGCGACCATGCCCGGCTCGACGGATGGGGTCCCCACCTCGGCGACCGGGGCAGCGCGTACGCCATCGGACTGGCCGGAATGCGCGCCGCGACCGCGTCGCACGACCAGGTCGGGCCGGCAACGGTACTGGCCGACAGTCTCGTCACCGCGCTCGGCGGCATCGACCTGGCGTCGCTGCAGCGTTACTACCGGGACCCCGCGATGGTCGCCCGTACCGCGGCCTTCGCCCGCGACGTGCTCGACGCGGCCGCGCAGGCCGACCCGGTGGCGGGGCGGATCTGCGCCCAGGCCGCGGCCGATCTCGCCGATACGGCGCAGGTGGCAGCCGTCCGGCTCGGCCTCAGCGGGGCAGCCCGGCGGGTGTCCTTCAGCGGACGGCTGCTGGCCCCGGGGAACGCGCTCCACCAGGCGCTGGCGGCCGAACTCGAGGCCAGGGGGCTGTCGCTGGTCACACCCAGAGCGGAGCCGCTCGACGGCGGGCCGGCGTTGCTGAGCGCTGTCGCCCCCTACGCACGCCTGCTGGCGAGCCACGGAACCGGTGGCGACGCATGAGGGTCGGACACGGGGTGGTGCGTCTCGAGGTCGTGCCCGGAGAACCCATGGGTGGCTATGCCGACCGCTCCGACGGCGTCCAGAACGTGCTCGACCCGCTGGAGGTCCATGCCGTCACGTTCGCCGACGACGGCCACCGGTTCGCGCTGGTGGTCGCGGATCTGATCTGCGTCAACGTCGACGTCGTCGAGCGGATCCGCAGCGCCATGCGGGACATCGGCGTGCAGTCCTGCTGGGTCGCCGCCACCCACACCCACGCGAGTCCCGAGGCGGGCTGCAGCCCCGGCGGCGAGGCCACGCCACGGCACCTCGCCGACCGGCTCGAAGCCGCATCGCTGGCGGCCGCACGGTCCGCCGTGGAGTCCGAGCGCGCCGCCAGACTCGGCTGTGTCCGCACACTGGTTCCCAGGCTGGCGGGTCGCCGTAACGTCGCCGACGCGGGCCCGCTGGACATTCCCGTCGACACCCTCACGGTCACCGCGGGTGCCGACGTGGTGGGGCTGGTCGTGATCTCTCCGGTCCACCCGACCATCCTTCCCGCCGACAACAACCATGTGAGCGCGGACCTGAACGGCGGCATCCGCCGGGCGCTGTCCGCACCGGGCAGGTGGGTGGTCGTCGCCACCGGTGCCGCCGGCGACATCAGTACCCGGCAAACCCGTCAGGGGCGGGGGCTCGACGAGGTGGATCGGCTCGGGGCCTGGTTGGCCGACCGGGTCCTACCGGTGCCGCCGCATGCCGGCGGGGGCACCCCGACGCCGGTACGGCCGCCGATCTCGCGAACCGTCACGCTCGCCCCCAAGCAGCCCGCGGAGCTCGACGTAGCCCTGCGGCAGACGCCGCTGCCGGTGGGCAAGGACGAACGCATCCGCTGGGTCCTGCAACAGGGGAGGCGGATCGCGGAGGAGCAGGCGGCCCGCCGTCGCACCGAACCGTACGTCATCGACGTGGAGGCGGCGGACCTCGACGGGATCACGGTCGTGGCCGTTCCCGGCGAGCTGTTCCTGGAGCTGGGCGAGACGATCCGTTCGGCAGCGCCCGGCCGGGTGGGGGACATCGTGGTCCTCGGCTATGCGAACGGCTACCTCGGCTACCTACCCGCCCGCGACACGCAACCCTGCTACGAAACCTATGTCAGTCCGGTCACCTCGGGCAGCGGCGAGATCGTCGTCGAGGCTGCCGTCGAAGCCGCCGTCGAAGCCGTCGGCGACCGTGAACATTCCAGGAGGATCAGTGCCTGAGCCGGCCTATGCCACCATCGCCCGGAACGCACTCGAACAGGTTCTGGCCACGGAGCTCGACGCCATCGAGGCCGCAGCCGGGCTCGTCGCCGACGCCATCGCCGCCGACGGCGTCCTACAGGCGTTCGGGACCGGCCACTCGCGGATCGTCACCCTCGAACTCGCCGGGCGCGCCGGTGGGCTCGCCGCCGTCAGCATGCTGGCGGTCAAGGATCTCGTGATGTTCGGCGGCGCCGACCCGGGGCCGATCCTCGACCCGACGTACGAGCGCGAGTCCGGTCTCGCCGAGCGGATCTACCGCCTCGCCGCACCCTCCGAGCACGACGCCTTCCTCATCGTCTCCAACTCCGGCATCAACGCCGCCGTCATCGAGATGGCGACGCTGGCCCGCGAGCGTTCCCATCCGATCGTGGCGGTCACCTCACTGGCACACACTCGCTCGGCCGGTGCGCGTTCCACCCAGGGACCGCATCTCGCTGACCTGGCGGATGTGGTGATCGACAACCACGCGCCCGCAGGAGACGCGGCACTGGAGATCACCCCAGGAGTTCGGACCGGGGCGGTCTCGTCGTTCACCGGAGTCCTCATCGCGCAGCTCCTCACCGAACTGGTCTGCCGCCGGCTGTTGGCCCGCGGCATCGACCCGCCCGTCCACGTATCCGCGAACCTCGCTCAGGGCGACGCGCACAATCGCGGCCTCTATGAGCGGTACCGGGATCAGGTCCGGCCGATCGAACCCTGATCCGCCACGGACGGAGGCTTCCAGGCGTCGGGGGAGACGTTTCATCGGGGGAAGTCCTAGTTGAGTCGGCCTGGAGCGCGGTGCCTGCGTTGCCGCTGGTCCGTTTCTCCAGGCCGCTCGCCGAACCCGCCGTTGCGCGTCTTCGCGCAACGGGCTCTCCACGGTTGCTGCCCGTCAGGCGTTGTCGGGTGTAGCGCAGGGGTTGGGGATCGCGCGACGTATCTTGACTCCGGTCTATACCAGTATTAGCGTCTGCCGCATCTGCCCGAACGCGCGGGTGGTCATGGGCACCGAGTGCACGCCCGCCAGCCCGCGTCGCGGTTACCGACTCGATGAGGAGCAGGGCTGATGGCTGCTAGACAAAGTACGAACCGATGGGCATGCACGGCTGCGCTCCTGGTGGCTTGTCTCGCGGCCGGGGGAGTCGTCCTGGCGCCGGTTACCGCAGCGGCGCCGGCTTCACCACGGGCTGCGTCCGGGCCGTCAGCTGGGGACGCCATGCCTGACGGGCCAATCGGTCGTCCAGACCAGCCGGCGTTCCCCGACGGATACGTCCAGCGCGTGCAGGCGGCCCTGCGGCAAGGGGCCGACACGTGGGGCGAGCAGCTCATGGCGCTGCCTGACGGCCCGACGATGGCAAACATGCGGGACCTTCTCGTACCGGCCAACCACGGCGACGACTTCTGGCACGACACCCGGTGGAACAACCTTCCATTGACATACCCGATGCCGGACCTCAAGAACTTCAGCGCGCAGCGGGACTTCAGCTTCCACTTCACCGACGGCAGCCAGATCAACTCGGACTTCGCCGACGGGCGGACTCGGCAGTGGGTCAAGTTCTACGTCGGCGACGGGACCGAACTCTACGGCTCGTCCGAGACCAGGCTTGACGAGCCGACGCTCGCCGATGGTTACCAGCCGGTGCTGCAGAACCGCTACACCGACCGCCAGGGACGGACCTATGAACGGGAGTCCTACGTCACCCGGTTCTCCGGCTCCGCTCGGCTCATGAGCATGATCCGCTTCATCGTCCGGCCGGGGGACTCCGGCCAGACGTCGGCCACGCTCCGCGTCAACCTGAACGGCATGTACGTCGCCGGGGCCGTGGCTGTCGAGAACAACCTCAAGGTGGGCGACAAGCTCGCGCTCGCCTACAGCGGCCAGGCTGCGTGGAGCGCACCGGATCTGACCTACACCCTCGACCTCAGCAAGGGCCCGGCGGAGGTCCACCTGCTCATGATGAACCAGCCCCAGGCGCTCGGGACGGTCGTCATGGACAGCAGCGGATACGACGCCAGGCGGGCACAGATGACCGCCTACTGGAAGGGCCAGCTCGACACCGGGAGTGGGGTGCAGATTCCGGAGAAGTACACCGCCGACGCCATGCGGTCCATGCTGCTGGCCAACCTCGTCATGGGCTACAACCTCACGATCGGCAACGGCTACGAGCTGCCCGACGACCCGAAGTTCGCCTGGATCCCCGAGGTGGTGGCCACGGTGGGGTCGCTCGGCGACTTCGGCTATGCGCCGCGCACCCGGCAGACGATGGACGAGTTCCTCGTCCGGGGGCAGTACCTTGACGGGTTCACGACCTGGGAGCGGGGCATCAAGCTCCAGGCGGCCGCGAGGTACCACCTCCAGACCGGGGACTCCGGACTCATCACGGCCCACCTGGCCACCTTCAAGGCGTGGCTCAACGACATCGCGGCCCAGCGGAGCAACGGGCCCAACGGGCTGCTCGCCAAGACGAGCCTCTATTCCGACAACAGCGCACGGGCTCACGGCATCCACCACCAGGCAGACGTGTGGCGTGGCCTGCGCGACATGGGTGTCGTCCTGCGTCTCATCGGCCGCCCCGACGACGCGGCCGCCTTCACTGCACAGGCAGACGGGCTACGCGCCGCGACCCTCGCCGCGATCGACCGGAGCAAGACCCAGTTGCCCGACGGCTCGGTCTTCGTGCCCGTTGCGCTGCTCGAGCCGAACGACTTCGACCCGGCCGGGATGATCACGAACTCACCGCAGGGCAGCTACTGGAACCTCATCATGCCGTACGCCCTGGGCAGCGGCTTGATCGATCTCAACAGCCCGGTCGGGCAGGGGCTGACGACCTTCCTCAACAAGCACGGCGCCACGTTCCTCGGGCTCACCCGGTTCAATCTCAGCGGTGAGCCGGTCGAGGCGTGCCAGACCCGCCCTGCCGGCCCGTGGCCCGCAGCGGACGGTTACCGTTCGAGCGGCGTCGACCAGCAGTACGGCTGGTCCTACCTCAAGTATCTCGACCAGATCGGTGATGCCGACCGGATCGGGCTGACGTTCTACGGCATGCTCGCCCAGGGCTTCACCCGCAACACCTTCATCGGGGGCGAGGGCGAAACCGTCGCGCCGTGCCCGATGGAGTACTACCGCTCCCAGTTCCGGGCACCCCTGTCACCGAACAATGCCACGTACCTCAAGGCGCTGCGGGGGATGCTCGTCAACGAGACCCTCGACGCCGCGGGTGTGCCGACCGAGCTCGACCTCGCGCCGGCAACGCCCAAGCCGTGGCTGTCCGACGGCCAGACGGTCGGGGTCACCAAACTGCCGACCCTGTTCGGCCCGGTGACCTACTCCATCAACTCGGCCGTTGCCCGGGGCACGATCGAAGCCACGGTGACGCCCCCGCCCGCCGCGGCGGGTCGCCCCGGGCTCCAGCAGGTCAAGCTGCACCTACGACTGCCGGCCGGCTACCGGCTGGAGGCCGCGACCGCCAACGGCGCGGCAGTCGCCATCGAGGGCGACGCCGTGACGGTGCCGGGCACAGGGACGACGACCGTTCGAGCTACGGTGTCGCGCGTCAAGGTGGGCCAACTGTCCCGGGCGCAGGTCGTTGCGACCGAACTGGCGACCATGGTCGCCCCGGGGGCGACGACTGATCTCGGGATGCTCGTCGAGATGTCCGGGACCGCGGTCGTCCAGGGCCGGATCTCGGTGGACCTTCCGAACGGATGGACGCCATCGTCCGAGCAGATCCTGTTCACCCGCAACGCCAGGAACGGGCTCGCTTGGCAGCAGGTCCGTACGCGCGTCTCGGTCCCGGAGAATGCGGCGCCGGGTGACTACCGGATCGTCATGACCGCCCGCCCGGATGGCGGGGAGCCGAGGGCGTTCACCACGACCGTGACGGTGGCCAGGCCGACTCCCGGGACCTACGCCGACCTGGTGCGGGCCGACGGCGCCGTCGGTTACTGGCGGCTCGACGACAGCGGGGCGACAGTGCTCGACAGGTCCGGGCACGGCAACAACGGGGTCGTCCGGGGATCCGTGGTCCAGGGCCAGCCGGGGCCGCTGGCCGCTGGGAACAGCCGGTCGATGAGCCTTGAGGGCGGTTACATCGAGGTACCCGACTCGGCAAGCCTGAGCCTGACCGGCCCCTATGCCCTGGAGGCATGGGTCTACGTCCGGGAGGGCGGCGACCAGGGCGTGCTGGAGAAGTACGACTCGCCCGCCCGTAACGGGTACCTCCTGCGCCTGGGTGCGAAGAACCGGCCGGCGGCGATGAACCTCTCGGACTCCCTGTCCACCACCGGTCCGGTCGGTGCTCCCGTGCTGCAGTGGGGCTGGCACCACCTGGTGTCCGTCTTCGATGGCTCGACGCTCAAGGTCTATCTCGACGGCACCGAGCGCGCGTCCGTGCCGATCAGCCGGGTGCCGACCGACGGGGCTGCCTCGCTGAAGATCGGGGCACGAGGGGATGACGCGGCGAACCGCTTCGGTGGCTGGATGTCCGAGGTCGCCGTCTACGATCGCGCGCTCACCCCGGAAAAGGTGAAGGCCCACTACGTCAAGGGTGTGACGGTCGTGAGACGGTGAAGCCTGTTGATCAACCGACCTCGGTCGTACTGTCGTAGCGGCGGATCTGGTGGCCCGCAGGGCCGGCACTCACCCTTCGGGTTGGCCGATGGCGGCCCGGATCGCGTCCCGGATCGGCTCGATGGTCGCCACCCCCACCGCCGGTGTTGTCCAGGACGCAGAACAACGGATGGTAGCCGTAAGGTCGGTCCGGACCGCCCTGCGGCGTTGCCGCTGTGTTTTCCCCGGACCGCCTTCCGGCTGAAGTGGGGGCAGTCATTACTGACACTCTGCAACGGGCAAATGTAACGGTTGATGAGGAGTAACGACGCCAGCGGCAACACCACCTGCCGGCCGTCGGGCACCAGCGCGAACGTGTGCGACGCCACCAAGGCGGGCAGCCGGACCTGACGTGGGACGCCGAAGGCGAACTCGCCACCGTCGGAGGGTCCGATGGTGTGCCGGATTTGGGCGAGGATCCAGATTAATTCAAAATCATGATTACAGGCTTGGATGGAGCCATTGACGAAGCTCTATGGTCTAGTCCAGTATTTCCAAAGCCGATGCGTGCCTGCCGCGCGTCACGGCCTCCAGTCACGATCCTCAAGTTCCTAGGAGTGCGCCCATGCGAAACGGCTACCCTCGGGGACGCTGGCGCTTCCCACGCACAGTGGCCGGCTGTGCGCTCGCCTCGCTGCTCGGCGCGGTCGGGCTGTTGGGCTCACCGTCCACGGCCAGCGGCGCTGCGGCAACCCCGCCTCTCAATCCACAGCCACGGGAGCTGTCCGTCACCGGGACCCCGCTCAACCTGCCGGTCGCAGTGACAATCGTCCGCGGCGCGGCCGCGGACCAGCCGGCCGTGGACGCCGTGGTGGCCGCTTTCGCCGTGTACGGCACCAGGGTCACCCTCACCGAGACCGATCCCGGCGCCGGAACAACCGTCTACGTCGGAGGAGCGGGGGAGACGCCCGCCAGCGCGGCCGCCCTGAACGCAATCGGGGTCACCACCCCGAGCACCCTGCCGGATCAGGGTTATCTGCTGGCCACCGGGACGGACTCCGGCGGCAGGCAACGGGTCGTGCTCTCCGGCGGCGACAAGGTGGGCACCTTCTACGCCGCCCAGACCCTGAGGCAGCTCCTGACGTCGGATTCCTCTGGCGCGGAGATCGCGCGCGTCACGATCAAGGACTGGCCAGCCTTCTCGTTCCGCGGTGGTATGGACTCGGCCAACCCCCCACCACCCGGGGTGGCCTTGTGGACGAAAGCTGACCGGCTGGAACAGGTGGAGGTCCTCGCCCGGAACAAGATGAACCGCTTCTTCTACGGGCCCGCGGCGGACCCACGTACGGGCGGCAGCGGCAGCAACAACTGGCGGACCCCGTACACGGACGCCGAACTTGGCGACCTTCAGGAAGTCGTCACCAGGGCCAACAACCTGCACGTCGCGTTCGTATACCGGATCTCACCCGAGATGCCACTCGACCAGGCCAACGGCATCTGCCACTCGTCCGCCACGGAGCGCAGGACGCTGCTCTCCCGGCTCGACCAGCTGCGCCAGATCGGAGTCAGGCACTTCGTCATCGCCTGGGACGACGTCTTCCCGACACGGCCGTTCTCCTGCGCCACCGACACCGGCACGTACGGAACCGGGGTCACGGCGTGGGCCCGGGCACAGGCCGACGTCACGAACTTCGTCCAGACACAGTTCATCGGCACCCACGCCGACATGGGCCAGCTGTACACCGTCAGCAGCGAGTACGCCGGGACGGCGGTCAGCAGCTACCGCACCGAGTTCGACACCCGGCTGGGCACCGAAGTGGGCGTGTACTGGACCGGACCCGAGGTGCTGTCTCCGCGTATCACCAAGAAGAATCTCGACGACGCACAGTTGGCGTTCCCCCGGCACCGCCTCGCCATCTGGGACAACTTCCCGGTCAACGACCAGGTCTGGGACCGGCTCCAGATGGGCCCGCTGGCCGGGCGCGAGCCCGCGCTCTCGGCTGCTCCAGGAATCCTGTTCAACGAGATGACCCAGCAGGGCCCCTCTCAGCTGCCCCTGCTCACCGCCGCCGACTTCGCCTGGAATCCGGCGCAGTACCAGCCAGAGAACTCCTGGTCCCGCGCCATCGACACCCTCGGTGGGCCGAAGGCCAGCCAGCTCCGAACCTTCGCCGACATCAACCGCTCGTCCGTCATCGACCACACCGACTCGGTGGCCCTGGCGGACGCCATCAGAAGCTTCCGCGTCGCCCTCCGCACCGGAACCGGGGTGGACGGCGCCGCCGCCGCACTCAAACAGAGGCTCTCTGACCTCAGAACGGCCAGCACGGACCTGCAGACCATGCAAAGCAGCCTGACAACCCAGGCGAAGCCTTGGCTGCAGCAGACGGTACGCCTCGTGGACGCGGCGACCCGCGCCGTGGATCTTCTGACCGCCGAGCGCGCCGGACAGGCCACCGTCGCGAAGAACCTTCGCCAGGAGATCCGTGACCTCCTTCCCGCCATCGCCGCCCACCCCGAGTCGGTGGCGCACGGCGTGCTCCACCCCCTGGTGACCTTCGCGCTGCGCCGGGGCATCGACCGGGTGGACCTGAGCGGGGACGGGCGCTCCGACGTCCTGGCCGTGACGGGAAACGGCGCGCTGAACGCGTACGAGAACCTGCGCACCACGGTGAACTGGCCGGAGCTGGGCGCCACCCAGGCGGTCGGGCAGGGATGGTCTGCCTCGCAACTGCCCATCATCGGTGATCTTGACGGTGACCGGCTCGCGGACCTGCTCACAGTGACCAGCACCGGAGCCCTGACGCAGTTCAGGAACACCGGGTCCTTCACGGGTGGCATGTTCGCCGCAGGCGTCCAGGTCGGCGGTGGCTGGCAGGGGACGTTGGCGGTGCACCTGGCCGACCTCGATGACGACGGGCGCGCCGACCTGCTGGGGGTGTTCCCGGACGGCACGCTCAAGGCATTTCGCAACGCCGGCATGAACAACGGCGCGGTCACCTGGGGTCCGGCTGTCCCGGTCGGCCAGGGGTGGAGCACCGCCGAGCTTCCCTTCGTCGGTGACCTCACGGGTGACGGAAGAGCCGACCTGATGTCCATCAAGCCGGACGGATCGCTGTGGCACTTCCTGAACACCGGCAGCTTCAGCGGAGGTCTGTTCGCCGCCGGTCAACGGGTCGGTGCGGGCTGGACCGGTTACCTGGCCATGCACGTCGTCGACCTCGATGGTGACGGACCTGCGGATGTGCTCGGCGTGCTGGCGGACGGGACGCTTGCCGCCTTCCGCAACCAGGGTGTGACCAACGGGCTGGTCAGCTTCGGGCCCCGAGCTTCGGTGGGCCAGGGTTGGAACGCCAACATGCTGCCCTACCCGACCGATCTGAGCGGGGACGGCCGCGCCGACCTGGTCTCGATCAACGGTGCGGGCCGGCTCATCACGAACGTCAATGCGGGTCGTTTCGCGAGCGGATTGATGTTCCCGACGGCGGCAGCACACGGCCCAGGATGGGGCGGAACCATTTTCCTTCGCTGACGGGCCGCCTCAGTTGGCCATTGGGCGACGATGCCGACGCCCGTGTGGTGGCGCGGCACCAGCTTGCCGAGGTGGCGGGGTACAGCTCGAGCGAGCTGTACCCCGAAGCCGTTCCGTTCCGTCCCACGTTCTCGTCGCTCACCGTCACGGCCACGCTGCCGCCTCGCTACGGCGCGGGTTGAGCCGGGCTGGCACACTCGCCGCATGACAAGACCCACCATCCGGGCCACAGTCGAGTCGGGTGCCGTGTACGACGACCCGGGCGAGGACCTTCTGCTGGATCTCGCCGAGCGGGTCCACTCGGCGGGCGAGGAGTTCCTGGTTGTCCATCGCACTGGCGCCCCCGACGGGCAGACCTACATCCAGTGCGCCGAGACCAGGGACGACGACGGGAGGTGGCGTCTGGTCGTCGAGTACCGCGACGGCGGGCCGGACCGTCACTTCCAGGCGTACGTCGACGAACTGGACGTGCTCCAGTCGGTCGTCACCGGTTGGGCGGCCGGCCGGCCCGACTGGCGCGGCGGCCTCGAATGGGAGCGGCTCACGTTCGATCAATGAGACGCCCTGGATCCCGACACGACCGGACGCCCGGAGCCGAGGCGTTCGAGGCTGCGCACCGATGCACGAAACACGTGTGCAGGCAGGCAGCGAAGCAGCCTCCTCCGGTCTACCTGACTGCCCTGGTCAGCCCCGACGATCGCACCTGGGACGTCGTGCACCCCTGAGCGCACGCGCAGGGCCGGCGGGTGGCCACCTGAGCCGGTCGGCCGCGGTGCAACACAACGCGTGGCGGCTGCGGCAACAGCGCAATCATCGCTATCCTGTCGCAGCAGCCGACCGGCTGACCTCCATCGCCAACAACGAAACCACGTGAAGCAGTGTCTTGGCAGCGGCGGTTGAACTCCCGGGGAGACCCATGGTGAGCGACATGGAACTGCGGCATCTCCGCCGCTGTATCGAACTGGCCGTCGAGGCTCTCGAAGAGGGCGACGAGCCGTTCGGCTCGGTGCTGGTCGACGCCGACGGGACCGTACTCGCCGAGGACCGCAACCGGGTGGCGGGCGGCGACCGGACCCGCCACCCGGAGTTCGAGCTGGCCCGCTGGGCCGCGGCGAACATGTCCCCTGAACAACGAGCGCAGGCGACCGTCTTCACCTCCGGCGAGCACTGCCCCATGTGTGCTGCGGCGCACGGCTGGGTGGGTCTCGGCCGGATCGTGTACGTGGCTTCTTCCGAGCAGTTGGCGGGCTGGCTGGCCGAGATGAACGTGCCGCCACCACCTGTGCGGTCTCTGCCGATCCGGGACATCGCTCCCCACGTCGTGGTGGAAGGGCCCGTGCCTGACCTCGCCGCGCAGGTGCACGACCTTCACCGCCGCTACTACGGCGCACGCTGACGCGCGTCTCCACCCGATGCCGCCGCAGCGCGGCCGGCCGCCCCGGGCCGTCACCCAGACGGCGGCTTCGGTGTGCCGAGGGCCGGCTGCGGTCAACTGCGACGGAACCAGGGGGCGGCGGTGGTGTCGTTCTTGTAGAAGCTGATCAGCGCCTGGGCGACCTTTCTCCGGCCGGAGGTGCTGGGGTGCACGCCGTCGCTCTGGTAGTCAGCGCAGGACCACTCCAGCCCGTCGCTGCGCCCCGGTACGCCGCCCACCACGTCGTCCGCGCCGAGCCCGTCCGCCCACAGATACGGGCCCCAGGCCAGCCATGGAGCCGGGGCGCCGCCGCCGGCGTACGCCAGTCGCGGATCTCCGGCGATCTGGTCCTCGACCAGCCACTTGACGGCAAACGCCTGCTCGTAGGCGCCGGTGCCGCGGGTCGGGGTGGAGTAGTCACCGTAGGTGCGGCTGGACAGGTGGACGATTCGCAGGTTCGGGTACTTGCTCCGGGCGATGGTGACGATGCTGCGGAGGGAGTCTCGTAGCTTCTGCGCCCCGCCGGGGAACGCGCCCAGCCCGTCCCCGGCGAACTGCTGCTTCAGCCAGACCGTCTGCACCTGGGCCGGGGTGACCCCGGCCTGCCTCAGCCGATCGTTGAGGATCTGCCAGGTGCTGCTGTTCGGGTCGGCCCAGTCGGTCGCAGCACGCCCGCCCTGGGCTCCGTCGACCATCACCAACCGGGGGTTGATGGTGGTGTCACCTGCCGCCGCCTGCATGAACGCCTGGAACTCCTGGGTGGTGTTCGACATGCCGATCGAGGCGAGAACGATCCGGCCGTCGGTCGGGTCGGCGGCGCCCGCCGCGTTGCGCGGGACGACCTGGGTGGCCGCCAGGGACCGCCCCGCCGAGTCGTGTGCGGCCGGGCGGACGTTGACGCCACCGAGGTAGAGCCCGCCCTGCGCACCGAGGTACGTACCGGTACGCAGGTCCGGCAACGGCGTGCGACCGGTGTGGGTACGCGTGCAGTCGGATGCCTGTGCGGCGGTGGGTGGACCGGCAACCGCCAGTCCGGCCGCCAGCACCAGGATGCCCAGGGCCGCCGGCGCCGATCGGCCGCGTGGCCGGTCCTGCCACGAGATGAGTCTCATCCGCTCCTCCACGCTCCACAGCGAACGGCGACGGCGCTCCCGGTCTGCACAATATATGGGTATTAATCGATTAGATAGTGGGCGCGGTGGAGCGGACACGGCTCAGCCTGTCAGCCACCTCGCGGGTGGGTGAGAATGACGGCATGCCGAGCCGTCTCACCGTCATCGCCATCGACGCCATCCGACCACGACTGATCGCCGACTTCTGGTGCTCGGTTCTCGGCTGGCAGGTTGTTGACGAGGATGGCGAGGTGATCACCATCGCAGCCGCCGACCGTTCCTGGCCGATGATCGACGTGGTGGCTGTGCCAGAGGGCAAGGTGATCAAGAACCGGCTGCATTTCGACCTGCGTGCCGACGGCGTGTCCACCGCGGAGGAGCTTGACCGGTTGCTCGCCCTCGGTGCGCGACGCGTCGACGTGGGACAGCCCTCCGACGTGAGCTGGGTCGTGCTTGCTGATCCTGAGGGCAACGAGTTCTGCCTGCTGTCACGCCCTGTCCAGGAGCTCTAGGACAGCGGAGAGCCAAAAAACTTCGGACGGCGATGTCGAGAACCCGTGGCTGGCTCCGTCCCCGCGGTGAACGTGACCAGAATGGGTCGCACCGGCACCGAGGAGAAACACCATGGCCAAGTACTTGCTGCTCAAGCACTACCGCGGCGCTCCGGCTGCTGTCAACGACGTGCCCATGGACCAGTGGACGCCGGAGGAGATCTCGGCGCACGTGCAGTACATGCGCGACTTCGCGGCCCGGCTCGAGGGACCGGAGAGTTCGTCGACGGTCAGGCGCTCGCCCCGGAGGGGACGTTCGTCCGGTACGACGGTGAGGGTCGCCCGCCGGTCACCGACGGCCCGTTCGCCGAGACCAAGGACCTCATCGCCGGGTGGATGGTGATCGACGTCGACAGCTACGAGCGCGCCATCGAGCTGGCTGGAGAGCTGTCGGCCGCCCCTGGGGCGGGTGGAAAGCCGATCCACGAGTGGCTCGAGGTGCGCCCGTTCCTGGCCGAGCCGCCCACCATCACGGAGTGATCTGATGGACGAGGCCCTGCTCCGGAGCCTCACGCCGAGCGTCCTCGGGATCCTCGTCCGCCGCGGAGCCGACTTCGCGGCGGCCGAGGACGCCGTGCAGGACGCGCTGGTCGAGGCGGTCCGCGTCTGGCCGGCCGACCCGCCGCAGGATCCGAAGGGCTGGCTGGTCACCGTGGCCTGGCGCCGGTTCCTCGACGCGACCCGGGCGGACGCCGCCCGCCGCCGGCGTGAGGACCTCATCGACGAGGAGTCGGCGCCCGGGCCCGCGCCCGCGCTCGACGACACGCTCCAGCTCTACTTCCTGTGCGCCCACCCGTCACTGACGCCGTCGTCCGCGGTCGCGCTCACGCTGCGCGCCGTCGGTGGGCTGACCACCCGTCAGATCGCCCAGGCATACCTGGTGCCCGAGGCGACCATGGCGCAACGCATCAGCCGGGCCAAGCGCACCGTCTCCGGCGTGCGGTTCAACCAGCCCGGCGACGTCGCCACCGTGCTGCGCGTGCTCTACCTGGTCTTCAACGAGGGCTACTCCGGCGACGTCGACCTCGCCGCCGAGGCCATCCGGCTCACCCGGCAGCTCGCGACCGCGATCGACCACCCCGAGGTGGCGGGGCTGCTCGCCCTCATGCTGCTGCACCACGCCCGGCGCGCCACCCGGACCGCGCCCGACGGCAGTCTGATGCCACTCGCCGAGCAGGACCGCGGCCGATGGGACACCACGTCGATCGCCGAGGGCATCGAGATCCTGCAGGCGGCCCTCGCCCGTGACCGGCTGGGCGAGTTCCAGGCCCAGGCCGCCATCGCGGCACTGCACGCCGACGCGCGCACCGCCGAGGAGACCGACTGGGTGCAGATCGTCGAGTGGTACGACGAACTCGCGCGCCTGACCGACAGCCCGGTCGTCCGGCTCAACCGTGCGGTGGCCGTCGGCGAGGCCGACGGACCGCGCGCCGGGCTGGCGGCGCTCGCGGCGCTGGACGACGCACTACCGCGCCACGCCGCGGTGGCGGCGTACCTCCACGAACGCGACGGCGACCTGGCCACGGCGGCACGGCTGTACGCCAAGGCGGCCCAGAAGGCCCCCAACCTCGCCGAGCGCGACCACCTGACGCGCCAGGCCGCCCGGCTCAACGCCCGTCGGCGTCGCTGACGGGTCGCGCTCGGATCCCCGCCCGCGCCGACGAGGCGGGGCGTGTGCCGCCCGGTCGATGCGCGCGTGCTCATCGTGGTTGCTGCCGACCGCGGCGGGCGTACTTGGCGCGGAACTTCTCCACTCGGCCCTCGGTGTCGAGCAGGCGTCGCCTGCCGGTCCAGAAGGGGTGGCTGGCGGAGGAGATCTGCACGTCGATGACGGGGTATGTCTTGCCGTCGGTCCACTCGATCGTCTGGTCGCTGGTGGCGATGGAGCGGGTGAGGAAGGCGAAGTCGGCGGCGCGGTCGCGGTAGACGACGGGCTTGTAGTCGGGGTGGATGTCGGATCTCATGTGGGTTCTCCGTCGGCGTCGGTGTCGGTCGGGTCGAGGTCGGCGAGCGGGAAGCAGCCGGTGAACGGGTCGTCGTAGCCGCGCCAGGCGTCCTCGCCGTCGGCGAGTTCGGCGTCGGTGAGCAGGCAGCCGGTGAGGGTGCGGTGCAGGCCGGCGGGGTCGAGGTCGAGGCCGATGAAGACGAGGTGCTGGTTCCGGTCGCCGTAGTAGGGGTCCCAGTCGATGGCGGCGGCGAGCCGGCGGTGGTCGGACGCCTCGTCCCAGTACGGGTCGGGGAGGGCGGCCAGCCAGCGGCCGAGGGAGCCGAGGCCGAGGCCGCCTCCGGCGAAGTCCCAGGCGATGACCGCGTCCGGTTGGCTGGCCAGCCACAGGTGCCCTCGGGAGCGGATCACTTGGGCGTTGACCTCCTCGAGGGCGTCGTGCAGCCGTCGGGGGTGGAAGGGGCGGCGGGCGCGGAAGACCGCGGACACCACTCCGCAGTCGGGGTGTGGATCGTGCAGGCCGAGGTGGTAACCCTCCAATCCACGGGTCAGGACGCCGGGGGTCTCGGTGCGGTGCCGGTGGGTGCCGCGCAGCTGGCGGGTCAGCGCGGCGGCGTCGATCTGGTCGCCGTCGACACGTACCTGCGTCGCCCACGGCGCCATGCGCTCCAGCAGCACCGACAGCCGGCTGGTCTCGTACGCACCCTCCCGTGACTGCCCCCACAGGACGAGGGTGTCGACGTATTCGATCTGGCGGACGATGACGTCGGCGAGCCCACGGTCGTCGTTGTCGGCGGCGTGGATGCCGAGGGTCTTGAGTTCGTCGGTGCTGGCCAGCCCGTCGAGCAGGTGCTCCGCGTCGACGACGGTGACGTACGAGTCGACGTGCAGCAGGTCGGTGATCGGCGCGCCGTCGACCAGGCAGTGCGCGCAGACGGCGGCGACGGCTTCCGGCTCGACCACCTCCGGCAGCATCAGCACCAGATCCCGGTGCGGGTGGGCGCGCGCCAGCCGGGCGAGGGTCGGCAGTACGTCCTCGCGCAGGGTGCAGGAGACGCAGCCGTGGGCGAGTGCGACGCGCTCGTCCTCGAGTATTCCCTCGCTGTCGCGCACGATCCGGTGGACGGTGCCGGCGCCGAGGCCGGCGAGGTCGTGCCGGACCAGCAGCAACGCCGGGTCCGCCGCGAGCAGGCTGCGGGCAACGGCGTACGTGGCGGACGGCCAGAAGCCACTGAGCACGGTCAACGACGGTCGGGCGTCGGACGCCGGCACTCCGGTGTCGGCCGGTGCGAGCGGGGACGTTGACATCGCAGTCCTCTCGGCTTAGTTGAAAACGATTGTCATTATAAGCATGTGGTCGACGGCGAGTGGCGGGTGAGGTCTTCTCGCGCGAAAGCGCCGGGTTGGCCCGGCGGTGCCGGTGGCGTGGTCGTGGTGCCGGTGCCGCTGCCCCCGGCGTCCGGTCGAGGTTGTTCGGGCCCCGGGTGGAGGCCGCCCGATCGGCCACGGTAAGAATGAAAACGATTATCGTTACGGCGCTTCGTTCCTGAAGGAGTATCTGTGTCCCGTCGCTGTGATGTCACCGGCGCGAAGCCGAGCTTCGGCAACGCCGTGTCCCACTCCCACCGGCGCACCCGCCGCCGATGGAACCCCAACCTGCAGAACCACCGCTACTGGCTGCCCTCGGAGCGACGCTGGGTCCGTCTGACGCTGACCGCCAAGGCGCTGAAGACGGTGGACCGCAAGGGCATCGAGAAGGTCGTCGCGGAGCTGCGCACCCGGGGCGTGACGCTCTGATGGCTCGGCAGACCGACGTCCGTCCGATTGTCCGGCTGCGCAGCACCGCCGGCACCGGCTACACGTACGTCACCCGCAAGAACCGCCGCAACGACCCCGACCGGCTGGTGCTGCGCAAGTACGACCCGGTCGTCCGCCGGCACGTCGATTTCCGGGAGGCGCGCTGACATGGCCCGCAAGAGCCTCGCCAACCGACAGGCCCGCCGCGCCGACCTCGTCACTCGCCACGCGCCGCACCGCGCCGAGCTGAAACGGACCATCGCCTCGCCGGACACCGACCCGGCGGTGCGGGACGACGCCGTCCGCCAACTGGCGCGACTGCCCCGCGACTCCAGCCCGGTGCGGCTGCGCAACCGGGACGTCATTGACGGCCGACCGCGAGGTGTGCTGACCCGCTTCGGGTTGTCGCGCGTGCGGTTCCGGGAGATGGCGCTGCGGGGCGAGCTGCCGGGGATCCGCAAGGCGTCCTGGTGACGACGCCACCCACCGCGCTGGCATCCGTATCGACGAGGTCGGCGTACCCGACGGACGCGGGTGCGCGAAGAGGAACGACCAGCCTGTAGGGCCGCGAGACACGGACGGATTTCATCGACTGGGGCGGACTGCCGCCGGCGGGGTGCCCACGCCGGCGGCAGCCTCGGGCGCCGGCAGGGTGGTGCTGCCCGGCAGCTGGTCGATACCGGACCGTACGGTCAGGACAAGGCGATGCGTACCTCGATCCGGCCGTCGGTGCGGCACCCGCAGCGTGTGCACCCGTCGCCGGACGTCGCGCAGACAGGTCCGGGACGTGCCGGTAACGGTGGCCGGTCGTACGCTGTCCCTTGACCGGACCGGTCTCCTGCACGCAACGTTCCTTGGACATCGAGGCTGCTTTCGCCCGCGCCGTCCGGCCCGCGCCGGAATACCTCGGTTGCCTGGTCCGACCGGCCGCGCCGCTGGGACGATCCGTAGGTGAGGGCGGAACCGCGCGAGTGCGTACCGGAGCGGCCGGTGGGGCGGCGCCGGGTGGACTGGCGGCAGTGGGCGCCGCTGACCCTGCTCACCCTGGCCGTGCTGGTCGGCGCCGGGTCATGGCTCGCCGGGCTGCCGGAGGCGGCCCGACTGGTCTGGGTAGCGGTGACCCTCGTGGCACTGCTGCCGGCCACCTGGTCGACGCTGCGGCAGCTGTGGCGCCGGCAGTTCGGGGTGGACGTGATCGCCGTCCTGGCGCTGGTCGGCACGCTGCTGGTCCGCGAGTACCTGGCCGGCGCGGTGATCGCCGTGATGGTCGCCACCGGGCAGGCGCTGGAGGACTACGCGCAGCGTCGGGCCAGCCGTGACCTGCGCGCGCTGCTGGAACGCGCGCCCCGGCAGGCGCGGCGACGTACCCCGGACGGCGGGATCGAGGTGGTGCCCCTGGACCAGGTGGCGGTGGGAGACCGGCTCGTTGTCGGCCCCGGCGACGTGGTGCCGGTGGACGGGACCGTCGAGGAGGCCGCGACCCTGGACGAGTCGGTGGTGACCGGCGAGTCGCAGCTGGTCACCCGGGGCGCGGGAGAGCAGGTGGCCAGCGGTGTGGTCAACGCCGGCGCCGGGTTCGGGCTGCGGGCCGGCAAGAGCGCGGCGGAGAGCACGTACGCGGGCATCGTCCGGCTCGCGGAGGAGGCCACCGCGCACAAGGCCCCGATGGTTCGACTCGCCGACCGGTACGCCGCCGCGTTCGTGCCGTTCACCCTGCTGCTGGCGGGGCTCGCCTGGCTGCTCTCCGGCCAGTTCCTGCGGGCGGTGGCGGTGCTGGTGGTGGCCACCCCCTGCCCACTGTTGCTGGCCACCCCCATCGCGATCGTCTCCGGGCTGTCCCGGGTGGCCCGGCGCGGCGTACTGGTCCGCGACGGCGGGTCGCTGGAGCTGCTGGGCCGGGCCCGCACCCTGCTGATGGACAAGACCGGCACGCTCACCACCGGCCGCCCACGTGCCGCCGAGACGCTGGTCGCCCCCGGTGGCGACCGGGACGAGGTGCTGCGGCTTGCCGCCTCCGTCGAGCAGCTCTCCCCGCACGTGCTTGCCGCCGCCCTGGTCCGGCAGGCCCGCGAGCAGGGGCTGCCGCTGGCCGAGCCGAACGACGTCACCGAGGAACCGGGGCGCGGGGTTACCGGCCGGGTGGACGGCCGCCTGGTCCGAGTCGGCCAGCTCACCGGCGAACCACCCGAGTGGGCGCGTCGGGTACACGAGCGCGCCGAAACGGCCGGCCGTTCCACTGTGTGGGTCAGCGACGACCGCATCCCGCTCGGCGCGATCCTGCTGGAGGACCCGGTACGTCCCGACGCCCGGCGTACCGTGCGGCGGCTTCGGGAGGCCGGCCTCCGCCGGCTGATCATGGTCACCGGCGACCGGTCGGGGACCGCTCGGCACGTGGCGCAGGCCGTCGGCGTGGACGACGTGATCGCGCAGTGCTCGCCGCAGGAGAAAGTGGCCCGGGTCCGGGAGGAGTCCGGCCGGACGATCACGGTGATGGTCGGCGACGGCGTCAACGACGCCCCGGCCCTGGCTGCGGCGCACGTGGGCGTGGCAATGGGCGCCACCGGGGCGACGGCGTCCGCCGACGTCGCCGACGCGGTGCTCACCGTGGACCGGCTGGACCGGCTCGCCGACGCCGTCGACATCGCCCGGTACGCGCGCCGCATCGCGGTGCAGAGCGCCACCGTCGGAATGGGCCTGGCCGTCGTCGCCATGATCGCCGCTGCGGCCGGCGGGCTGCCCCCGGTCGTCGGCGCGTTCCTCCAGGAGGGCATCGACGTGCTGGTGATCCTCAACGCGCTGCGCGCCCTCGGGGGCGGCCTGCGCCGCCGCGACGTCCCGCCGGAAACCCGGAAACTGCTCGACCGGTACGCCGGCGAGCACGGCGGGGTGCGGGACGTGCTGACCCGGCTGCGCGACACCGCCGACCTGGTGGCGACCCGTCCCGACGCGCTGGAATGTGTGCCGGCGCTGCGCGACGTGCACCGCCGCCTGGTCGACGAGGTGCTGCCGCACGAGGCGGCCGAGGAACGCCACCTCTACCCGGCGCTGGCGGGCCCGCTCGGCAGCGCCGACGCGACCTCGACGATGAGCCGCGCACACGTGGAGATCCACCGGCTCATGAACCGGATCGGCGGCCACCTGACCCAGCACCCGGACGGCCGGCTGCGCCGCGAGGAGGTGCCCGACCTGCTGGCCGCCCTGTACGGCCTGGACGCCGTGCTCCGGCTGCACCTGGCGCAGGAAGAGGAGGACTTCTTCTCCCTCAACCCGACCTACGCACCAGAACGTTAGGGGTGGAGTGGATTCCGGCGGGGCATCCTTGGCGATCACACGGTGCCGCGGGAACCGCGGCCGACGCACCGACCGGACCACTGCCAGTGGTGGTGGCAGCGCCGTCGCCGGCCCCGGCGACCACGTCGTACGGGCCGTCCGGGGAGCAGTTGACCCGCCGTCCCCGCCGATGCCGACCCCGGTCGGGCTGGAGATCGCCGAATCGGAGCGGCTCGCGCTCGGCACGGTGAAGTGGGTGAACGCCCCGCAGGCCGGTCAGCGGCGGGTGATCCAGGGCCGCTGCCGGTCGACCGGCGCGGCTGCTGCGGTGACGCGGATCGCGTAGACCGTGCCGGACCCGGATGGTTGGCGGCCGAGCCAGGTGTGGCCGGTCAGGTGGCACCAGGCGGGTAGGTCGACGGCTGCGACGGGGTCGGTGGCGACGACGTGCACGATGGTGCCCGGCGGGACGCCGTCGATCTCCTCCCGCAGGCGGAGCAGGAGGGTGACGCAGAGAAGGCCGCTGCCGTCGACGGTGCGGACGGCAGGGTCGGTGGGCGGGCTCATCGGCTCCTCGTGGTGGCGGCGACGGCGGGCAGGATGGCGAGGGACACGAGGCCGCCGACGAGCGCCAGGGCCGGACAGCCGGCGGCGGAGACGACCAGGCCGGAGGCAAGGCCGCCGGTGGCGCCGGCGACAGCGATGGACAGGTCCATCATGCCCTGGGTCCTGGCCCCCGTCGGCCGGGGGCACCGCGTCGGTGACCATCTGCGGCGCCGGCGACGAGGCCGACGTTCCCGCCCAGTCCGAGTAGGGCGATGGCGATGGCGAGCAGGCCTTCCAGGGCGGCCAGGCCGTCAAGACCGTAACCGGTGCGCCGCCCCGAGCGCGACGAGACGCGAAGCAGGCGCCGGGCGCTGAGGATCCGCTGATCCTCAGCGCCCGGCCCGAGAACTGCTCGGCGGTCCGGGACGCCTACTCGCAGCCCAGGGCCTCCTTGTACCCGGCGGGCGGGCCTCCGGCGGCCACCTTGTCGGCGGTCTCCCAGAACACCTCCGGCCAGTCACCCTCGTCGTTCATCTGGTGTAGCACCTTCCACTTGTGGCTGCTGCGCAGCGCGTCCGCGGCCCGCTGGAGGGCGGCGTCGTCGCCGGCCTCTTTCGCCCGCAGCCATTCGGCGATCCATCCGCAGCCGATCCGGCTGGTCAGCTTGGCACCGAACTGGTATGCGTCGTTGGTGCCGAGGCCGTTCAGCGCGGCGATGTCGAAGCCCGGCGGGAGCGGCACGTCGGCGAGCACCTTGGCCGCCTGCTCGTTCACCCGCTCCGGTGTGACGATCTCGGCCGGAAGCGCGGCCAGCCAGGTGCGGGCGTCGACGCGGACCACGTCGGCGACAACGCGATCGAACTCGCTCCGCGTCCAGGCGCCCCCGGTACGCAGTTCGACGAAGGAACCGTCTCGGGGACGGAGCATGACGGCGAAGTCGCTCGCGCTGTACCGGAACAGGTCGGCCGGCCAGCCGTCGACCTGCACCGGTTCCGGCTTGCTGACCTGGAGCCGATCCTTGTGGTAGTCGTCGTACTGGGCGGCCGGGTACCAGTTCATCTCCAGGTGCTGTCCGCCGTTGCTGAACGCGATGGTGCCCTCCTTCTCGGCGAACCCGTAGACGGTGGTCGCCTTCCAGCCGGGTTGGTCGATCAGCAGCCGCGGGTTCTCCTCGGCCGCCTTGAGCACCATCGCCGAGTACGCGGCCGGGCCCGTCGCTTCGGAGGTGACCGCCGGGGTCGCCGGGCGCCCTTCCGGCTGATCGACCTTCATGATCGAGACGGCCAGGACACCGGCGAGAAGGGTGGCGGCGACGCTTGCGCCGGCGAGCCCGCTCATCATGCCGCGGCGTGCCCGGGGGCGCTTGCCGGGCGGCTCGGCGACGGGTCCGAGGGTCGGCACGGACATGATCTCCTCCAGGAGGTTCTGCGCGGCCCCGTCGAGGTGCCTGATGACATCGGGCCGGTACGGGTCGGCGTCTCGGACCATCCGGCCGAGGTGCTCGTCGGTCATCTGCCCTCCTCCGAGGTGCGTGCTGCCATGACGTCGAGTACATGTCCGGGCGGGCCGAGGTCGTCACCGACGAGATCTCGCAGTCGGGCCCGGGCACGGGACAGCCGGGTACGGACCGCAGCCGGGCTCACGTGAAGGACCGCAGCGGCCTCGCGTGGCTCCAGGCCCTCCCAGAAGGTCAGCATCAACACCTCGCGGTCCAACTCACCCAGCCGGGCCAGCGCGGCCTCGACCGTGAGCCGCTCGGGCACCTCGCTGCCCGGGTCGACGGCGACGGCGACCCTGAGTCGTTGCCGCAACCGTTCACCGAGCCGTTCCCGGCGTACTCCGCCGCGATGGTGGTTGGCCAGCACCCGTCGGGCCACGCCGTACAGCCACAGCCGAACCTCCGCCTCCGGCGGCATGTCACGGCTGCGCCGCCAGGCGACGAGGAACGTCTCGGCGACCACGTCCGCCGCGTCTTCGGGCTGCTCGACGCGCCGCATGGCGTACGCCAGCAGCGGCTCGAAGTTCGCCGCGTAGACGCGTCGGAAGCGGTCCTCGTGCTCAGTCCCCGAACCCACGTCTAGTCCATGTCCGGGCGAGCGCCCATCGTGACAGACCCGACCAGGGCATCGCGGCGCTCGCCGGGCCGACCTCGGTCCGGGTCCCGCCGAGGTGGCACGGGGCTGGCACGTACGAGGCGGTCAGGCGTGCAGCGCCGCGGTCAGCAGGTCGTGCGTGGCCTCGTCGAAGGCGACGAGGCGTACCCGCCCGACCTCGGTGGGCGTGGCCTGGATCGTGGTCACGGCGATCGCCGCCGCCCGGTCGGGCGGGAACCCGTAGACGCCGGTGGCGATGGCCGGGAACGCGACGCTGCGCGCGCCGATGACGTCGGCGACCTCGAGACATCGCCGGTAGCACGACGCCAGGACGTCGGTCTCCCCGTGGCCGCCGCCCGCCCACACCGGGCCGACCGTGTGGATGACGTGTCGTACCGGTGGGTCCAGGTCGAACGCCGGAGTGGCCACCGCGTCGCCCGGCTCGCACGGCGCCAGCGCGGCGCCCGCCTGGGCGAGCCGTGGCCCGGCCGCGCGGTGGATCGCCCCGTCGACGCCGCCGCCACCGAGCAGCGACTCGTTCGCCGCGGTGACGATCGCGTCGACGTCCTCGTCGGTGATGTCACCCAGTACGACCTCGATCGAAGGCATGCCCCGATCCTGCCACCACGTGGGGGCGGGGCCGGTCGAGTCGCGGACCACCAGGAGGTGGCCGGTCGACCGGCGGCGGGGACGGGTCGACCGGGGCTTGAGCGCGAGCGACAGCGCCATCCGCCCCATGTCGGTCATCGGCCAGCCGGATGGTGGTGAGGCTGGGGGCGAGGTCGGCGGCGACGGAGACGTCGTCGAAGCCGACGACCGACATCCGCTCGGGCACGGGGATGCGGTGCGCCCGCAGCGTCGACAGCACACCGATGGCCATCGCGTCGTTGAGCGCGATGATCGCGGCGGCCCGGGGGTGGTCGCGCAGGATCCGTTCGGCGGCGACCCGGCCGCCGTCGCGGGTGAAGTCGGAATGCACGACGGGAAGGTCGTCGAGGGAGAGCCCGCGCTCCCGCAGGGCGGTCGCCACGCCGGCGAGCCGGTCGGCGACGGTGGTGAGCCCGGCCGTGCCGGCTGCGACGGCGATGTGGCGGTGCCCGACGAGGCCGTCGCCGGCTACCTCACGCATGTTGCCTGAGCGGACGCGCGCGCGGCCCGCCCGATTTCCACGCGCCCGCCTCGTGCGCCTGGTGGTCAGGTGTTGAGGCCGGCTCACTGTGCGATCGGTGCCTTCGGCTCTATTCTTGCGCGGTGCCGTACGCCGACCTCGGTTTCGAGCAGTGGAACGACCTGTCTGACGGCGCTGCCCGCCGGATGGCCCAGGACATCGCCGACCGACACGACCTGACCGTGGCGGGCCTGAAGAACACGGCGTACGCGGGGCGGTCGCACCGGATGGCGCTGTTCGACCGCGACGGGATGCGATTCGCTCTCGTACCCGGCGGCCGGCCCACTCTCGGCTACGACGCGGCCCGATTCCAGCCCGCTCCGGAGCAGGCTGCCAGCTACGCCGACAGCGCCGGCGAGTACGGTCTTCCACCCCTGGCCGAGTACGTCGACGCGATGACCTCGCCGGTACGCAGCGCCGAGATGCCGGCGATGCTGATCGCGGTGGACGCGTTCGACCCCTGCGAGACTCCGCTGGCGCCGGACGACCCTCGGGTACTCGAACTCGTCGCGTCGACCGGAAATCGGCGCGGCGGGGTGAAGATATTCCGATCTGGTGGTGGGCTGACGGTCGAGTTCGACCAGACCGGGCAGGTAGCGCGGGCCCGAGCGACCCGGGAGGTCTCCCACGACGAGGCTATGGCCGGGCTCGCGAGCATCGGCTTGCGGACGACCACGGCGGACGAGTGGGAGTGGGCCTGTGGGGCCGGTGCGACAACCCTTTTCCGCTGGGGCGATGACTGCCCCAACGACGGCTACCCGTTCGACCACAAGACTGGCGCGCACCGCGAGGCGAACCTGTGGGGGTTGGCGATCGGGCAAGATCCCTACAAGCATGAGGCGACCACCGAGCGAACCATCGTGTGCGGAGGCGACGGCGGCGGCGCCACGTGTGGCGGCAGCGGCTTTTTCCTGGGCTGGCTCACCCTCGCGACTGCCTACCGCGACAAGGATTTCGGCCAGTGGCTCGCCTCCGACGGCCGGTACTCCCACGAGATCCTGACCCGGCCCGTCATCAGCCTGAGCTGAGCAGCGTCAACGGCGGGTGAACTTCTCGACGCCGCCGGTGCCCATGACCTCGCAGCCCGCAGTCCATCACGTGCGCCTGGTCCGCACGCGTTCAGCCGATGGCCTTGGCGTCGCTTTCCAGCACGTCGACCAGCCGCTGCTTGACCGTGTGGCGGTGGGTGATCTGCTGCCGGGGGCCGTCTGGTCGGACCTGTATGCCGCAATCGACGAAGACGTAGAGCGCCCGCAGTGTGCGCAGCGCGTTGGAGACGTACGTGGGTGTGGTCGAGGCGGACACGGCACGGAAGTCGGCGGTGATCGGGTCGAGCCAGCTCGTTGACGCTGCGGCGGTGAGCTCCGGGCGGGTCAGAGTCAGGGCGACGGCGCGGGCGAGGCGGTCGTCCTCACGCTCGGCCCAGAGGTGGTCGGTGCGGGCGAGCAGCCGGGCGCCCGCCAGGTCGAGCATGGCGGCGGGATCGACGTCACGGTGGCGGCCGAAGGTGCCGAGCAGGTCGGCGCCATGCGCCACCGCGTGCAGCCAGCCAAGCCGCGGGTGGTATCCCCGCAGGTCCGTCTCTGCCGGATACCAGCGACTGAAGGCTTCGAGCCAGCGCGGACGGAAGTCTCCCCGACTGACGATCATGTCCAGGACCAGGGGCGCGAAGGTGCGGGCCTCGGTGCGCGGGGCGGTGAACCGGTCGGCCATCTCGTCGCCGAGTCGCTCACGGCGGTCACCGGCGATGACGTCGCGTTCGATCCAGGTGCGCAGTACGACGTACGGATGGCCGTCGCGAATGCTCGGGTCCGGATCGCGTAGGCACTGCGCCAGTTCCGCGGTCAGTTCGTCCAGCTCGCGCCCTGATGGAAGGCGGCAGTCGTCCTCGAAAATCTTGATCCAGTCGGTCACGCGCGGCAAGCTACCGTGCGCTGATCGAGTCTCGCCAGCCGATAACGGCGCCGGCTGATCGACACGGTCGGGACCGTCGCCGCCCAGGCCGCGCACGCCCGCAGGTAAGGCTCGAACTACGCGTCGTCGAACTTCTCCACGTCGAGTTCAAGTCGTACCCAACCAACCGTGGACAGGGCCTTACCCACGCTGCCGTTTCCGGAGACGCCGGGCGGCCAGCGGCAGTTGCGGACTTCCTCGCCCACACCGGCCTCGCCCCCCGGAGCCTCACTCGACCCAACCATTCAAGATCTGTAGCGGTGTCCCTCGGTGTCGTTGCGGAGCTGGACGATGGCCATGATGTGCAGGACCCGGTTGATGCGCCGGTTGCCGGCCGGGACAGCCGGTGACGGGTTCGGTCGCCGGAGAAGGCGCCCAGCGGCGCGGTCCGCCGCCGGAGTTGACTGTCTGTCTACCCGCGCGGCACTGGCTCGGGTACCCGATCCGCGCGCTCGCCGGGATACCTGCAGCGCACCCTTCACGCCGGCATCCCCGGGGGCGTCGCAGTCCTCGAGAGCGTCCCTCACCCGGCCGTAGGAGCTCCTGTGGCGCCGAACCACTTGGCCAGCGCGACATCGAGCGTCTGCTGATCCTCGCCGACCCACGCGACGTGCCCGTCCGGCCGGAGCAGCACCGCCGGTACGTCCAACTCTTCGCTGATGTCGGTGACGTGGTCGACCCGGTCGGCCCAGCCGTCCACCGAAAGCCGCCCCGTCCGGTCGAGCAGCAGCCCGCTGCCGGTGCGCATCAGCTCGAACAGGCGCCCATGCCTCAGCTGGACGTCACGCAGCCGCCGCCCGAGCAGGGCATGACCCTCACCGAAGTCGTACCGGACGCTGATCGCCGTGATCTTCTCGATCAGGAACCGGTTGACGTCGTCGAAGTCCATCAGCTGCGTCAACAACCGCCGAACCGCCTGCGGTCCGGGCTCGTTGGTCGTCAGGTGCATCTGTGCGCGGGTGTTGTTCAGCACGTCGGCGGCCACCGGATGCCGCTCGGACTCGTAACTGTCCAGCAGGTCGTCCGGCGCCCAGCCGTTGATGGCCGCCGCCAGCTTCCAACCCAGGTTGAACGAGTCCTGGATCCCGAGATTGAGCCCCTGCCCACCCATCGGCGGGTGGACGTGCGCGGCGTCCCCGGCCAGAAACACCCGTCCGACCCGGTAGCGCTCGGCCTGGCGGGTCGCGTCGCCGAAGCGCGACAGCCAGCGGGGGGAGTGGACGCCGAAGTCGGTGCCGGCGTATCTGCGCAGCTGTTGCTTGAACTCCTCGAGCGTCGGCGGCACCGAGCGGTCTTCGACCACGCCTTCCGCCGGCACGACCGCCCGGAACACCCCCGGCTTGCCCGACGGCCCGATCCCGAACCGCTTCTCGGTCCTGCGCACCTCGGTCATCACCGCGGTGATGTCTTCCGGGGAAGCCCTCACCTCCATCTCGCCCAGCAGCGTGTCGATTTTCGACGGCTCGCCAGGGAACCCGACCCCGAGCAGTTTCCGAACCGTGCTGCGCCCACCGTCGCAGCCGACGACAAACCGCGCCCGCAACGGCGTTGCGGTTTCACTTCCAAGGTGGACGGTTACGCCGTCGTTGTCCTGCTCCAGCCCGACCACTGCACAGCCGCGCCGGATCTCGGCTCCGACTTCGGCCGCGTGCTCGGCGAGCAGCCGGTCGGTGAGCGTCTGCGGAATGCCGAGCATGTATCCGTGCGCGGTGTCCAGCCCGGTGGGAGCGGGCTTTTCGATGCCCGCGAAGAATCCCCGGACGTCGCCGGGACGGATCGGATACTGCTTGCCGTTCTCGAGGAACCGCTCCAACAGCCCCCGCTGATCCATCACCTCGATACTGCGCACGTGCAGCCCGAGCGACCGCACGAACGGCGGCGGCTCGGCCTCCTTCTCCAGCACGAGCACGTTGACGCCCCGCAGACGCAATTCGCTCGCCAACATCATGCCGGTCGGGCCGCCGCCGGCGATGATCACATCGAACATGCATTCCCCCATGGTGTGCCGATTCTTGCGCTCGGCCGACGATTGTGCGCCACGACCGGGGTCTTGCCGCAAGCCCGGGGGTGCGGTATATGTTAATAGTGGCAAGGAGCTTTCCTCCTTGCCTTTCTAGTTTTCACGCCAGCGCTCAGCCGAGCCCACAGCGCGACGGCTGGCTCGCCGAGCACGACGGCAGACGAGCACCTTTTCGAACATCACACGGTCGTGCTCCGGCGAGCGCATCCGGCTCAGCTCCCAGGCCCTGGCAAAGTCGTTAGGTGATGCCGAGCAGGGCGAGTGGTCGGTGGGGTTGCGGGCGTGGTGTCGGCGGCGATGTTGGTGGTGCCGGCCAGGCGGGGGCGCCGATCGCGGCGTCGCGAAGGGTGGCCATGACCTGCGGGCCGGTACCGGCACGGACCTGGCAGCGATCTTCGTCGTAGGCGACGTCGCGGACCCAGTGGGTCGGCGGGGCGCCGTGTGTCGGGGTGGCGTAGCAGCCAGGCGGTGATCCGACGGACTTTCAGAATCCAGTTTCACGCGTCGACGACATTCGGCGCACATGGGTCTCAGGGACGTAGGAGAATCATGCCAGGTGTGAAGGCCTGCAGCTGCTCACGTGTCGGGCCGCCCGAATCAATTTTGGGAGAACGTTATGCCTGACTCCACGGACAACAGCCCTTTCAGGGACGTCGAAGGCCACCAAGACCCACTGGTCGAACGGCTGCGCCCGGACCCCTCGCGACCGCCGGAAGTCGGTCTCACCGTGAGCGGGCTACTGGGAGACAGTGACCGCCCCGGCCACCGGCGTCTCTACCTCACGAAAGGGCTCGACTACTTCATCGAGTTCTCCGTCAGTGACGTCCTCGACAGTTCGCGGATTCCATCTGAGAAGGCGCCGTTCCTCGGCACTGAGGCAACCCGGATCACGTTGAAGAAGGGTGCCCACATCGCCTACACGCGCACGGCATCGGTCCGGCCGCCGGATGAGTTCGACCTGGACCTTCGGCGAAGGCGACCAACATCTGCCGGCGGCCCCGTGCGCCGCGGCCCCCAGCGGGCCCGGCGCCGGCCGGAGTTCCGTGCCGCCCTGTATGACGAGAACACGAACCCGATCGACGAGTACACCCAACCGATGACGGACCCGGAGGGGAATTGTCGGCCAATTCCGTGGACCGAAGCGTTCTGGACGTGCACGTGTGGGGACTGGGGATGCACCAACACGTGCGACATCTGGCCCTCCTGTGAGTCGACCTGCACGGGCTGCCTTCCGGATGAGGATTGGGACAAAACGATCAGCTGCATTGAGACCGCCTGCACTCCTCGCTGTTGAGCGCGTCGGCTTCTGGTTGACGATCACCACCGGGATGCCCCCTCGCAGCGCGTGCACCCCTCACCGACCTCAAAACCCAAGGGAGTCCAGGTGCCTGAGTCCGCAACGCCTGACATTGTGCTTTCGCCGGTCTGGACCGGCGCCCTCGACGCGACCCGGCAGAGCGCGGCGCTTTTCGCGGCACGGGATGTCGCTATCCGTGTCACTGATCGCGAACGCATCGCTCGGTCGCTTCCATTGGCACGCCGCCAGACGCTCTATCCCGGGTCGGTTCAGTGGAACCCATGCGGACTCGCTGGAGGGCATGCGGGGATCTCTGTGATGTGCTCCTATTTCGATCAGTGCTTTCCGGGGGAGGGGTGGGACGCGGTCGGCCACGGTTTCCTCGCCGAAGGGGTAACCGCTCTGGAGAACGGTGGCCCGGAGCACGCCGGGCTGTTCGCCGGACTTGGCGGCTTCGCCTTCGCACTGGAATCGCTGAGCCGGAACGGCGACCGCTACCAGCGGGCGCTCGCGGCCGCCGACGAACTGCTGGCCCCGCAGGCGTCGGAGCTCGCCGCGCGACTGAACGCCATCGGCACCGGCCTGCCGGTGAGTGCCTTCGATCTCGTCTCCGGGGTGAGTGGTGTGGGGGCCTACCTCTTGAGGCGCGACTCGCTCGGTGTGCTGCCGGACGTTCTCACCGCTCTGGTACGCCTTGCCGAATCCCCCCGAGGCATACCCCGCTGGGCCACCCCGCCGGAACTGCTGCTCTCCGAGTCGACGCGCCGTGCCTATCCCTCGGGACAGCTCAACTGCGGGCTCGCACACGGCATACCCGGCCCCCTGGCGCTGCTGTCCCTCGCCCTGCTGGGCGGTTACGAGGTCCCCGGTCAGCGCGAGGCGGTGCGCTCCCTCGCCCAATGGTTGCTCTCGCAGCGGGTCGACGACGTATGGGGAGGCGGCTGGCCCGACGCCGTGCCGTTGACGCCGGCGGGCCGGCCAACCTCTAGTGGAGCGTCCGGCCCGACGCGGGGTGCCTGGTGTTACGGCACTCCAGGGGTCGCGCGTTCCCTGTGGCTGGCAGGCTGCGCCTTGGACGACGGCGGGCTGCGCAGCGCGGCGGTCGAGGGAATGACCAGCATCCTGCGACGCCCTGCCGAATTGCGCTACGTCCCCTCACCCACTTTCTGCCATGGTGTGGCCGGGCTACTCCAGATCGTCCTGCGCTTCGCGCGAGACACCCCGTCGGACACTCTCGCGGACGCGTCGACTGAGCTCGTCGATCAGCTTCTGGCGGCGTACGATCCCGAGCGGCCGTTCGGCTACGCCTCCTTGGAGACGGCGGACGTCGCCGTGGACCGGGCCGGCCTGCTGGACGGTGCCGCGGGTGTCGCCATGACCCTGCTGGCCGCAGCTACCGGGATCGAGCCGGTCTGGGACCGGAGCTTTTTGCTCTCATGACCGGAACCCACCGCGTGCAGCGGGCACGCCAGGGCCACCGACCCGTGCTGTACGAGCCGCTCGGATGGGCCGTTCTACGGGCCCCTCTCCTCCCAGCGGGCTCCCGCAACCTCACTCTCCCGGCCCGGTCCGGCTCGTCGCTGCTCCCCCCTGATCCGCTGCTGCCCCTTGCGATACGGGTGGCCAGTCCGGATCTGGCCGCCGCACTGGAGCGGACCGGTCTCCAGGACAGGCGGGCTCCCCGCCTGGCCCGCAAGCTCAGGCGCTACCTCATCAGGATGACCACCAGGCCGACGCCTTTCGGCCTGTTCGCAGGAGTCGGCCTGGTGCGGTGGGCCCAGACCACGAACATCGCGATTGTCCCGGCGGAACGTGTCAAGGGATTGAGGCCAACGGGAGTTAAGCGGCTTGTCGTTGCGGTTCGGGCTTGTTGATCCAGACCTGCTCGGGCAGGTCGAGGA
>NZ_JBVJGT010000041.1:0-64296 GCF_055587185.1 Micromonospora sp. NPDC048040
AGGACTCTCGACAAGCCCTATTTTCCCTGATCAGAAGGCACTTCTTCGTTTTCAGTCCACTCCTTGGACAGCCCTCAACGAAGGGCCGAGGCTAGCCCCTGGGCCAGGAGCTGATCGTCGATCCCGTCTCCCACCGGCCGCGCCGGTCTATGCTTCGCCATTTGATCAGTATCGACCTCGGTGATCGAAACATCCGTCATCAGGTGCTACTCCTTGATCAGGAGTTGCACCCTTCGTTTAATTGGGACACCAAGGAGCAGGGCATCTACGTCGATGTCGTGTCCGGTGAGCCCTGTTTGAGCATCCAGACGGCGGAGCGAAGCGATGACTGGCACGGCTGAGAAGGCGATCCTGACTGGCGGCTGCCGCGCTCGGTTTGCCTGATCGACCCAGAGGGCCGAGATTGTCCACGACATCCCTGCCTGCCGTGCTGCCCCGAGCGGGAGCAACCGACTGCGCGCGCTACATACGCACCGCCGACCTGCTCTCCCTGCAACGCTCCCGCCGAGTGGAACCACCCCGACGAACTACTGTTCCAGAAATCCGAGAGGCGGTCGCGAGCGCGGCTTGGTGTCGGCTTGAGGCTCAGGTCCCGTTGCATGGTCCAGTAAGTGTGTGGTTGACTACTCACATGCAGGGAGCGAGGAAGACGAGGACATTGTCGACCGCCGAGGACCGGCGGGAGGATGTGCTGACCACCGCGATCGGTGCGTTCGCCGCCCGGGGCTACTTCGGTACGACGACGACCGAGGTGGCGCAGCGGGCCGGGATCTCCCAGGCGTATCTCTACAGGCTGTTCCCGGACAAGGAGACGTTGTTCGCGGCGGTGGTGCAGCGGTGCTACGACCGGTTTCGCGACAGCCTCAGCCGGGGCGCAGCGCGGGCCGCAGGTAGTACGCCCGAGGCTGTGCTGTTCGCGATGGGCGGAGCGTACGCGGAGCTGATCCGTGACCAGGACCTGTTGCTGCTGCAGATGCACGCGCAGGCGGCGGCAGTCTCGGTGCCGGAGATCCGCCGGGCGGTTCAGCAGGGGTACGCCCGTGTGGTCGAGTACGCCCGCAGCGTCTCGGGCGCGACGGATGAGCAGATTCAGCATTTCATCGCCATGGGTGCGTTGTGCAACGTAGTGGTCACGATGGGCGCGGAGAGCGTGGACGCGCCCTGGGCGAACACGTTGTCGGCGGGTATTCGGCACTGACGCGGCGCGCTGGGCTGGCGCCGCGCATTCCCAGCGCCAAGTAGTGAGTAATTAACCACTCTATCTCGAGGTGGAAGATGGTGACAGCAGCACACACCCCGGCGGCACCACGGGTGTCGCGGCGTGGTGCGGTCCTGGCATTGATGGCATTCACGCAGTTTGTGGTGGTGCTGAACACGTCGATCATGAACGTGGCGCTTGGACCCATCGCAGTGACGTGGCAGATGCCGCCGTCGGTCCTGTCCTGGGTGGTCAACGCCTACCTGCTGCCCTTCGGCGGTCTGCTGCTGCTCGGCGGAAGGTTGGGCGATCTCGTCGGGCACCGTCGGATGCTGCTGATCGGTTCCGTCACGCTGACGCTCACGTCAGGGCTGGCCTCCGTCGCGTGGAGTGAGTCGGCGCTGCTCGCCGCCCGAGCGGCACAGGGTGTCGGCGCTTCATTGCTTGCCCCATCAGCGCTGGCAGTGACCGTGGTGCTGTTCCCGATGGCGGCCGAGCGGCAGCGCGCGCTGGGGATCATCGGCGCGGTCTCCGGGTTCGGTGGAGCTGCCGGCGTCGTGCTCAGTGGGGTGTTCATCGCGGCTCTGGGCTGGCGGTCGATCTTCGGGCTGACCGTCGTCCTGGCCGCCGCCATGGCTACTGCGATCCCGATGCTGGTGCGCCCGGATGTCGCGACCGGTCAGCCGCGGCGGCAGCTTGATCTGCCGGGAGCGGTTCTCGTCACCCTGGGCCTGACCAGCGTGGTGTTCGGCCTGTCGGCGACGCGGGGTAACGGTGGCGGTACGGCCGTCGCAGGCTTGGCGCTCGGCGTGGTCCTGCTTGTCGGGTTCGTCTCCAGGCAGCGGTTGGCCGCCGATCCGCTGGTGCGCCGGGGCATCCTGCGAACTGGCGCAGTCGGTCCGGCGAATGTGCTGATGCTGCTGCTGGGTGCCCTGTGGATCGGCTTCTTCTTCTACCTGCCCCTGCTGCAACAGCAGGTCCTCGGCTACACCCCGCTTGCCGCGGGTGTGTCGCAACTGCCGCTGGCAACCGCCACGGTCTTTGGATCATGGCTAGCCTCTCGGGCAGCCGCCACCATGGGGCTGCGGCTGCTGCTCGTGGCGTCGTTCGGTCTGCTCGCCGCTGGGCTGGGCACGATCTCCCTGGTCTCGGCCCACGCGAGCTTCGCCACCGCTCTACTCGGTCCGTCGCTGCTGGTCGGCCTCGGACTCGGCGTCGCGTTCGTGCTGCTGACCGGGCTCGGGGTGGCCGGAGTCGAACCGCGCGAGTCGGGTCTGGCCAGCGGACTGATCAACACCACGCGGCAGATCGGCGGCGGCCTCGGCCTGGCCCTGCTCACCGCCGCCGCCGGGCTGGCCACTGGTGCCGACCACCCGGGATCTGCCGCCCTCCTCGAAGGCTTCCGGTGGGCGATGCGCACCGGACTCGTGATCGCGGCAGCGGCCGCGCTCACCGCACTGTTCACCGTTCCTGTCGGTCGCGACCGGCACTGACCACAAAGGAGTATTCGATGACCACCAACAAGCCCTACCTGACCGGCCACTTCACGCCGGTCGTGGACGAGACCACGGCCTACGACCTGACCGTCGAGGGGACCCTGCCGCCGGAGCTGTCCGGGCAGCTGGTCCGCAACAGCCACAACCCCAAGCCGGGTATCACCCCGACGCACTGGTGGAAGGGCAGCGGCATGGTCCACGGCATCCGGTTGCGCGCCGGCCGCGCCGAGTGGTACCGCAACCGCTGGGTGCACACCCCGGCCCTGGACGGCACGCCGTATATGACCGAGCACGGCCCGGACATGACCGCCAGCGTCGCCGGCACACACGTCATCGAGCACGGCGGCAGGCTCCTGGCACTGTGCGAGGCCAACTACCCCTTCGAGCTCACCCGAGACCTGGACACCGTTGGCGCGTACGACTTCAACGGCAAGCTCACCACCGCGATGACCGCCCACCCCAAGACCGACCCGGTCACCGGCGAGCTGCACTTCTTCGGTTCCTCACCGATGCCGCCGTTCCTGACCTACCACGTCGCCTCACCCGACGGCCAGATCATCCTCAGCGAAGAAGTCCCCACCGCCAGCGCCGCGCTCAAGCACGACTTCGCTGTCACCGCCAACTACGTGGTGTTCCTGGAGATGTCGGTGACCTTCGACCCGACTGAGAAGTCCGGCATCCCCTACGGCTGGAGCGACGCCATCGCACCCCGGCTGGGTGTCATGCCCCGCGGTGCGGGCGGCGCTGCGAAGATCCGCTGGTACGCGATTGAGCCCGGCCAAGCGCTGCACGTCGCCAACGCGTACGAGGACGGCCACGGCCGCATCATCGTGGAAGGCCCCAGCGTCGACCGCGACGGTTGGACCAAGTCGTGGAACTGGTGGGCCGGCGCCGCCGGCCCCCGCGGCGCCGAACCCAGCGCCGGCTCGGTCACCCGCCGCTGGGCCGTCGACCTGGCCACAGGCACCGTCACCGAAGGACCCTGCGACGACCTCGTCGTGGAGTTCCCCACCATCAACGACGATTACCTCGGCCGCGAGCACCGCTACCAGTACGCCATCTCGTTTCCCGACGTGCAGGGCATCGGCAACCACGGCATCGTCAAGTACGACCGCCACAGCGGTACCCGGCAGGTCCTGCCCGTCGGCACCGGCGTGTTGCCGAGCGAGGCCGTCTTCGTCCCCGCCGCAGGCGCCACCAACGAGGACGACGGCTATCTGCTCACTGTCGTCAGCGACCTCAACCGCGACGCGTCCAGCCTGCTCGTCCTCGACGCCAGCGACCTCGGCCGCGCGCCGGTCGCGACCGTCCGTCTGCCCCGCCGCGTCACCGCTGGCATCCACGGCTCATGGATCACCGACTGAAACACCACACCGCCCGTATCGGTGAGTGATCAACCACTCTATCTGGGGAGTGCCCCGCGATGTACCGCAAGTTCAATCGCCGCCAAGTGGTCGCAGGCATCGTCGCGGCGGCGCTGGTCGCCACGGGCGTGACGCTTGTGGCGGCGCCGGCCCACGCCTCCAGTCGACACATCGTCGACGTCGACCGCAAGGCGCAGGTCATCGTCGACCTGTCCATCGTCATCGACGCCCCGCTGCCGACCGTGTGGCGGCTGCAGACCGGCATCGACCGGTGGCCCACCTGGCAGCGCAACGTCACCGCAGCCACCCTCGACGGCCCGCTCGCCGTTGGCAGCACCTTCCACTGGCAGACACACGGGCTGCCCGTGGACTCCACCATCAAGGAGATCGACCCGCTGCACCGCATCGTCTGGGGCGGACCCGCGCTCGGCATCGAGGGCGTGCATGTCTGGACCTTCACCCAGACCCGTCAGGGCGTCCTGGTTCACACCACCGAGTCGTGGGACGGCCCTCCGGTCGCCGCCAACCCCGAGACCGCCAAGGGGCATGCTCACCGACTCGCTGACCGCCTGGCTGGCAGACCTCAAGACGGCTGCCGAAGCCGCTCGCTAACCAATCCATGTAAGAAGAGAACACTCATGACCGACACCGTCGACCCGGCCGACACCATGCAGGCCGCCAGCCCCGACTCCGCCAAGAAGGCCAAGCACCATACGCGCCGCCGCCTCGCCAAGCTGTTGCTCTACATCTCGCTGGCAGTCAGCGCATTGATGGTCCTGGCTGAGCCCTGGCTGCTCGTCCCGCTCCTCACCGCTGCCGTCGCAGTCGCCCTCTGGGACTGAAAGGAAGGCCGTCATGGACATCAACCGCAACGCGCGGATCATCGTCGACCTGACCACCGTCATCGACGCCCCACTGGCAACCGTGTGGAACCTGCACACCGCCATCGACCAGTGGCCGACCTGGCAGAACGACATCACCAGGGCGCAACTGTCCGGACCTGTCGCCGCCGAGACCACCTTCACCTGGCTCACCCACGGCCTGACCATCGAGTCCACCATCGGCGAGGTCGAACCGATGCGCCGCATCGCCTGGGGTGGACCCGCGCACGGCATCGACGGCGTGCACGTCTGGACATTCGAACAGACCACCCAGGGAGTCCTCGTCCGCACCACCGAATCCTGGGACGGCCCACCGATCGCCGTCGACCCCGAGGGCATGCGCACCGCGCTGGCGTCTTCACTGACCGCGTGGCTGGCGGCGCTAAAAACCACCGCGGAATCAGCGGACTGAACGGTTAGAGCGGCAAAGCCAGGACCGGCTACGACGGGGTCCATATAGCAGCGAACCCGTATTATCCCTGGTCAGGGTGATGCGGGTATCGCCAAAATAGGGCAGCAGGGCAGCGCTCCGGTCACTGACGTGGCTGGCGTCGGAGCCGCTGCCTACACCTACACCGACCAGGCGAACGGTTTCACCGTTGCCACGTACGACGCGAAACCTCTACCTGAGTGTCACGGCCGCACCGCTGCGCCTAGAGGCCGCGCTGCGTGCTGACCTGCCTGCCCGGGTGAGTGCCGTAGCGGCCTTGACACTGGCCGCCCTGCACGCCTGACACCGGGTCCCGCCGGCGTCCCACACCTTCCCGCCGATATTTCCATCCGGGCATCTACCCGAGCGTCAATGGAGACTGCTGTGCCTACGACACCTCTGCCCGCTGTTTTGCCGGGATCCGGTGACAACGACTACGTCCGCTACATGCGTACCGACGACCTACTGTCCTTGCAGAAAGGGCCGGGGGAGTGGGTGCACCCCGACGAGCTGCTGTTCCAGATCGTGCACCAGAGCACCGAACTATGGCTGGAACTCACCCGCTCCCACCTGTCTCGGGCACTTGCGCACCTCGCGGCCGAGCAGCCGTCCGCGGCATTGATCGCTTGATCGGGCCCGCCGTCTGGACCTGAGCGCAACCGTCATCGCCGAAACAGCTCTGTCGACCCCCACCGAGCTTGTGGCGGTCACACACGACCGCGCCAGGGGCTGCTGCGTCATGGCGGCGGAACCATCCGCGCCGCGACCATAAGTCGGCAGCCGGTGGAACAATTGGGTCATGTCCCTTGACGAGGTACGCGACCTCATCGCCCGGCACGTCAAGCCCGATCTTCGTACGGCCATCGATGAGGTGCTGATCTTCAAGGCCGACAACCCGTTTCCCCCTAAGCCAACAACATATGGGAAAGTTTTCGCATTCGTCGCTCAAGGGACGAAGCGCTTCGGGCTCGGCGACCAGATCTACGAGTACCGGGCAGGGCAGTACCTCGTCGTTTCGGTGGATCTGCCGGTCACGGCGCACTTCAGCGCCGCGAGCCCGGACAAGCCAGGGCTCGGCGTGGGCTTGACACTCGATCCCATTGCCATCGCTGACCTGCTGCTTCAGGCGACAGCCGACATCTTGCGCGACAGCGACGAGGGCGCGCCTTCCGGGTTGGCCATCAGCACGGCTTCTGCCGACATGCTCGACGCGGTGGTGCGGCTGTTGCGGCTGCTCGACACCCCACGCGACATCCCTGTGCTGGCGCCGATGATCAAGCGCGAGATTCTGTGGCGGCTGATTACCAGCGAACAGGGCCCGATCATCCGGCAGCTCGGGCAACCTGACAGCACTTTGAGCCACATCACTCGCGCTGTCCGCTGGATGCGCGACAACTACCGCGAGCCGTTCCGGGTAGAGATGGCGGCACAGCAGGCGGGAATGAGCGTCTCGGCTTTCCACCGCAACTTCCAGACGCTCACGTCGCTGAGCCCGATCCAATATCAGAAGCAGATCCGGCTTCATCAGGCACGGCTTCTGCTCGCCTGCGACGCCACGGACATCGCGGGAATCAGCCGCCTTGTGGGCTACGAAAGCCCCTCGCAGTTCAGCCGCGAGTATCGTCGCCAGTTCGGCGCGCCGCCGAGACTCGACGCGGTGCGCCTGCGGCAGCCCGTGCCGGCTCACTGATGAACCGGCCAACCCTGCTGGGGCGGTTCATCGCGGCATCGCCTGCCGCCGTCCGGGGAACCCGAGAGGATTAGGCAAGAACGCGAGAGGAATGTTGCTTCCACTCGCATGCATGCTCGTGTTTGTCTGAGGAGCAGGCAACGTGAGGTGCATGTGGGTGATATCGGACTTTACGGTCGAGATGCTGAACTAGAGCAGCTTTTGATATTTCTGGGCCAGGCGAGGCGCGGAGGCGCCGCACGGCTGCTGACGGGTGAGCCCGGTGTGGGCAAGTCCTCGCTCATGGGCGCTGCGGCGGAACGTGCCCTCGCAGAGGGCATGCAGGTGCTGCAGGCCTCGGGGTCTGAGTTCGAGGCCGATGTCAGCTATTCGGCACTCAACCAGTTGCTGCTTTCCGTTCAGGGTGGCATTTCACGGCTTCCCACCGGCCCGCGGAAAGCGCTGGAGGTGGCATTGGGATTCGGGGCCGGTACGGCACCGGACGCCCTGTTGGTCTGCAACGCCACCCTTCTGCTCGTGCAAAGCCTCGCCGACGAGGCGCCGGTGGTGCTTCTGGTCGACGACGTTCATTGGATCGATCGTGCCAGCGCTGTCGTTCTCGGCTTCGTGGCTCGCCGCCTGGCAGGCCGCCGAGCCGGCCTGCTGATGTCGACGAGAACAGGTGCGGCCAGTTACCTCGACCGGCGCGGGCTGGCCGAGGTCGCGGTGGTGCCGTTGGACGAGGCCGCCGCGGAGCAATTGGTCATCGCCACGTTTCCCCAGTTGCCGTCGCGAATCCGGCGGCGGCTGCTTGATCTCGCCCAAGGCAATCCGCTGGCATTGATGGAGCTGCCGTCCACGTTGTCAGGTGCCGTCCAGCGGGTGGTGGCTCAACCCGAGGTTGTTCCGCTCAACGACCGGCTGCAGGCGTTGTTCGCAACGCGCATCGCGGAACTGCCGGAGCCGACCCGCCGTCTGCTGCTGCTGGCCGCGTATGAGGGCACTGGTGACGTGCGGGTGCTGCATGCCGCCTGCGCCGACCGTGGCGGGTTGGCCGACCTGGCTCCCGCCGAGCGGACGCAGCTGGTGTATGTGGACGACGCGACCGCCCAGATCGCATTCCGCCATCCGCTCATCCGATCGGCGATCGTGGCGATGTCGACGCACGAGGAGCGGCGTACGGCGCACGTCGCCCTGGCCCAGGTGCTGGTCGACGAGGAACGCCGGGCGTGGCATCTGGCCGCAGCCGCCGTGGCTCCGGACCGGGCGGTCGCGCAGCTGCTCGAAACCGCCGCACACCGTGTCATGCTGCGCGGCGACGCGGTCGCAGCGATCGCAACCCTGGTACGCGCCGCTGAACTGAGCGTGACCAGCGCCGACCGGGGCCGGCGTCTTGCCGAGGCCGCCTACATCGGCGCGGAGGCGGGCGGAACGACCGCGGACGCACGCACACTGCTGGCCGATGCCCGCCGGGCGATGCCGGACTCAACAGGGTCGCTGCACGCGGCCAACGCCGCCGCGTTCCTGATGCTCAACGGCGAGGGTGATGTGCACACTGCCCATCGCCTGCTCGTCGGCGCCATCGAGACCGGCGATCACGGCTACCGCGCCGACGATCCGGCGTTGATCGAGGCAATGCACACCCTGCTGCTGTTGAGCTGGTACGGCAGCGCGCCGCAGTATTGGGAGCCGTTCTTCCGCGCGCTGCGACGGCTGCGGCCAAACCCGCCGCAGATCCTCGGCCTGGCCAGCAAGACCTTTCCCGACCCCGTACGCACCGGCGTGTCCGCCCTCGCCGACGCGGAAACGATTTTGGGCGCCCTCGCCGAGGAGGCCGACGCCACGCGCGTCATGCGGGTCGGCACAGCCTCCGTGTATCTGGATCGGCTCGGTGACGTCCGCGAAGGGTCGTGGCGGCTTGTGCATCAAGGACGCGACGGAGCGGCAGCTCGCAGGCACATTGGCGGGCTGATGCACCTGTGCCTGGACGACTTCCTCATCGGCCGATGGGACGAGGCGCAAGAGCTGGCATGGGAGGGCCAGCAGATCTGCGACGAAGACGACTTTCCTTTCTTCTCATGGTATTTCTGGTATAACAGGGCGATCGTGGCCGCCGGGCGGGGTCAAGCCGACGAGGCGTACAAGCTGGCCGATGAGATCACCAACTGGGCGCATCCTCGTGGGGTATCGGCTGCAGTCCTGTTCGCCCACCATCCGCGTACCCTCGCCGCCGCCGCTGCGGGCGACTTTGACGCCGCATATGTTCACGCCGCCGCCATGAGCCCGCCAGGGACGTTCGCCCCGTTCGTGCCCCACTGCACCTGGGTTGCATTCGACCTGGTCGAGGCGGCTGTGCGGACTGGGCGGACGGTGGAGGCACGGGCACACGTCGAGGCCATGCGCACGGCCCGACTGTCGCGGCTGTCCAGCCGGATGGCGCTGATCCAAGCGGGCGCCGAGGCCCTGGTTTCCGGCGACCCCGAGTCCGCCGAGAGGGTTGAGCTGTTGCTCGGCGACACCGCTGTCGACCGGTGGCTGTTCGACGCATCCCGCATACGGCTGGCCTTTGGCGAGAAGCTCCGGCGAGCCGGACATGTCACGCAGGCCCGCGTCCACTTGCTCGCCGCGCGTGACGGGTTCGCCGCGATGGCAGCCGGGCCCTGGCTTGACCGTGTGCACCGCGAGCTGCGCGCCGCGAAGTACCCGCTGACCGACGCTCGCGCCCCCGGCGCGGCCGCATTGACGATGCAGGAGACGCAGATCGCTCAGCTGGCCGCCAGCGGCCTGACCAACAAGGAGATCGCCCACCGTCTGTTTCTTTCGCACCGCACCGTCGGCGCGCACCTGTATCGGATCTTTCCCAAGCTCGGTGTGACGACCCGGGCCGGTCTCAGGGATGCTCTCTCGTCACCTCCTGATCCCCAGTGATCTGCTCGGCTGGACGGCCCGGGGCAGACTCGGCTGCGAGCACGCGGGCCTGCGCTTCCTTCGCTTCGAGCAGCCGTTCCAGCAGGCGGCGGGTGGTCGGGTCGGCGTCGCCCACCCAGCGAACGGCCTCCTGCAGGGTCTGGACGAGGATGCGAGCCGCCACAAGATTCTGCGCGACGATCCCGGTGAGGTCGCCGGCGGCGAAGCTCTGAAAGCTGATCCGTGACCGCCCGGCAAGGTGCCGTGGATCGTGGTCGGGGGCGAATCCGAGGTCGCGGATGCGGGCTGCCAGCGCACGGGCCTCGGCTCGGTCGTCGTCGGCGCAGGTGAGCAGATAAGCGGCGACCGGCTGCGCCGACAGGCCCCGCACCAAGACGGCGTGGTGTTCGTACTGCAGCGACGACACGATCACGCTCGACAGCAAGACGTTGAGCAGACGCGCCACCGCGCTCAGGTCGGCCCGGTTCGACGGCGTGATCGGCCCGTCGTCCGGGTCGCACACCGCACGCTCGCGTACCTCGCGTGTGCGCAATCCTGGTTGTCCTGGCATACACCCATGGTTGGTCAGCCGTCCGTCGGGCACATCTGTCAAATGACCTAACGGTCGCCGCAGAGGTGTGGTGCGGCGTCCGCGTCGCCGGTCTCCGCCCGGGCTTCCGCCCAGAAGGCTGTGCCTGCCATTACGTCATCGACGGCTAGGTAACCGGCCACCGCCAGGCGATGACCCTGAGGTCGTATGACAGATGTGCCGCCCCTGTCGCTGCGACGAGATTGGCTCTCGTCCTGAACGAGCACGACCCACCGAGGGGCACGTCATGACCATCGGACACGGCTTCCACGCCACGATGACCGCCAAGCCCGGCAAGGGAGACGAGGTCATCGACCTCCTGCTCCACGCGCCGTCGCTTGCCAACGACGACTGCGTCGTGTTCCTGGTCGGCCGATCCGCGGCCGACCCGGACACGATCTTCGTCACGGAGGGCTGGACCAGCCCCGAGGCCCACAGCGGCTTCTTCGCCAGTGAGCCCGCGCAGACCCTGGTCGCCCGGCTGCAGGCGCTGCTGGCTGGCGAGTCGGCCTACACCGACGAGATTCCCGTCGGTGGCAAGGCCGCCTTCTGAGAGGACGAACCATCGTGATCACCACTACATCGCGTCCCGGCGTCGATCCCGAACTGGCGGCGCTGCTCGCCGAGATGCCGCTGACATCCATCCTGAACGCCGACGCCCTCGCGCAAGTACGCCCATACTCCTCGGCTCCGGTCGAGCCACTGCTGGACGGCCGTCCCATCGACCGCAGCGAGTTCGTCACCCGCGCTGGCGACGGCGCGGAGATCGCGCTGTCGGTCTTCCGCCCGACCGGTGACCGCACCGCACTCGCCCCGTGCATCTACTGGATTCACGGCGGCGGCATGATCATGGGTGACCGGTTCGCCAACATCGACATCCCGCTGGAATGGCTTGACCGGTTCGGTGCCGTGATCGTCACCGTCGAGTACCGACTGGCTCCCGAGGCTCACGGCCCGACGCTGGTCGAGGACTGCTACCGAGGCCTGTTGTGGACGGCCGAGCACGCCGGCGCGCTCGGCGTCGATCCGAACCGCATCATCGTCGCCGGTGCCAGTGCGGGCGGCGGTCTGGCGGCCGGGGTGACGCTGCTGGCCCGCGACCGGGGCACCGTCCCGATCGCCGCGCAGATCTTGATCTGCCCGATGCTCGACCATCGCAACAGCACGACCTCCAGCCGCCAGTTCACTGGTGTACCCGGTGTCTGGACCGGGCAGACGAACGAGTTCGCGTGGCGGTCGGTCCTCGCCGACCTGCCCGCCGGCGTCTCCGCGTACATCTCGCCAGCGCTGGCCGAGGACCTGTCCAACCTGCCGACCACCTACATCGACGCCGGAACCGCTGAGGTCTTCCGCGACGAGGATGTCGACTATGCCAGCCGGATCTGGGCTGCCGGCGGCCAGGCCGAACTGCACGTCTGGGCGGGTGGCGTCCACGGGTTCGACGCGCTGTTCCCACAAACGCGCATCGGTGCTATCGCCCGGCGGGCCCGCACCGAATGGTTGGCCCGCGCATTGGACGGCATGTCCGCCGAACACGGGGGCAGGCAATGACCGTCGACTACCGCAGCCAGTTCCTACGTGAGTTCATCCGCGATCCGCTCACGGTCGCGTCGGTCGGGCCGAGCAGCCAGGCACTCGCCGACGCGGTCGTCGCGCCGGTTCCACTCACCGGCGACCCCGTCGTGGTGGAGCTTGGCCCCGGCACCGGAGCGTTCACGCAGGCCATCCAGCGGCGGCTGGCCGGCCGAGGCCACCACCTGGCCGTCGAGATCAACGAACGGTTCGCTGACCTGCTCGCTGCGCGTTTCCCAGGCGTAGACCTCGCCGTCGCCGACGCCCGTAATTTGCGCGAGATACTGATGGTACGCGGGTTCGACCACGCCGACGTCATCGTCAGCGGGCTCCCGTGGGCGGCCTTCACACCAGGGCGACAGGACGACCTGCTCGCGGCGGTCACCGCAGTCCTCGCCCCACACGGCGCCTTCACCACCTTCGCTTACGCCTCCACGCGCTGGATGCCGCCAGCCCGGCGGCTCCGGCGCGGCCTCAGTGAACGGTACGAGGAAGTGGTACGCGGCCGGACGGTGTGGGCGAACATGCCGCCCGCGTTCGTCTACTTCTGCCGCAGGCCGCACCTACCAGCGCGCCGAGTGACGGCCGGGACTGCTCCGCACCTGTCGTGGCATCGGCCGGCACGGACGCTGCACGTCACGCGACCACCGAACCGCTAACCGCAGGCGGGGCCGCGCGTCAACCTCGCGTGGCCCCCCAGCTCTCGCCCTACCAACGATGGGGACACTGTGCGTACCCGTGCTTCCACCTCCGAAGACGCTCCGGCCCGGCACCGCGGAAGACATGTCGTCATGAGCGCCGAAGGCGACCGGGTCACGACGCTGGAGCTCTTCTTCGACCTCGCATACGTCTTCGCTTTCATCCAGGTGAGCATGCTCATGATCGAGCACCACGACGCCACCGGCATCCTGCAGGGGCTGGCCGTCCTGGGGCTGCTGTGGTGGTCCTGGACGGCGTACAGCTGGCTGGCCAATCAGGCCCGCGCGGACGAAGGCCTGGTCCGCATCGCGATGATCGTCGCAACGACGGCCGTCTTCGCTGTCGGACTGGCCGTGCCAGAGGCCTATCACGACCGCGACGGAGGGCTGTTCGGGCCGATGGTGTTCGTGTGCGCCTACCTGGTCGCCCGGTGCACCCACGGCGCGGTGTACTTCCTGGCAGCCGTCGGCGAGGAACGGGCGCGGCGTGAGGTCGTGCTGACGGTGCTGGCATCCATGCTGCCGTCCGGCATCCTGCTCACGGCCGGCGCCCTGCTCGGCTCGCCGTGGCAGGTGTGGTGTGTCTCCGCCGCGGCCGCCATCGAACCGACCGTCGCCTATGTCACGACCCGGGGCCTGCAGGGACGCATCAACTCGGCCGCGCACTTCGCCGAGCGCCACGGGCTCGTCGTCATGCTCGCTCTGGGCGAATCAATCACCGCACTCGGGTTCGGTGCCACCATCGGACCGATCAGCCTGCCGGTCCTTGCTGGGGTGATCCTTGCGATCCTGATCGCGCTCGCGATGTGGTGGGCGTATTTCGCCCGCCTCGCCCGCCCCGCCGGGCTTGCGCTCGCCCGCCAACGGGGCCGGCGACGCGCGACGACCGCCCGCGACGGATACACCTACCTGCACTTTCCGATCATCGCCGGTATCGTCCTCGCCGCTGTCGGAGTTGAGTCCGCCATGATCCACATCGGGCAGGAAGGTGCTTTCGGCCTGCTGAGCTCTGGAACGCTCGCCGGTGGTGTGGCCGGCTACCTCGCCAGCACCGTCCTTTTTGCCCGCAGAGTCATCGGCGGCTGGCAGTGGTCAAGATTGTGGACGGCCGTGATGCTGCTGGCGGCCGTGCCCCTGTTGGCGGCGCTCTCGCCGCTGGCGGTCCTCAGCATGGTCGCCGGAACGATGGTGGCGCTGCTGCTGGCTGAGTGGCTCCTACCCAGCCACGGCCTGCGGCTGACCTGGCCAAACCTGCAGGCAGACGAGTGCCCACGGCAGCGCCACCGCACCGGGACCGGCGACACTGACGAGGAACCGTCGGTGGGCGCCGGTGACGTCCACCGACTGCGCCAGACGTAGCCAAGCCCGGTTCACCTCGTCGAGATATCCGTCCTGGCTGTCAGTGCGTCCGAACAGCCCTACCCGTGCCTCACCCGGCCGGGGCACGGCATGTGCAGACATGACCATCCCTCGGCGTGGGGGAGTGAGGGGTGGACGAGCCTTGCGGGCCAGTCACCGTTCGTCGACGTCGTATCCGGCGGCCACGTCGCCGCATTCGACCGTGGTCACGTGGGCGGCGTGCCGGCGTAGATATGCGCGCGCGCCCTGGTCGCCACGCACGGTCGCGACGATCTCAGCCCAATGGTCACGGCCCAGTACCACCGGATGGCCGGGTTCGCCGTCGTAGCAGGCGCGAGTCAGGCAGCCCGCGTGTGCCTGCGCCAGCAGTCGGGCCACCGCCGTCGCAGAAACCCCGGGCATGTCCACCAGATGCACGCACACGGCCGAGACCCTCTGTACGCGGGCGGCCGTGGTCATTCCGAGCCGTAACGATGAGGCCATGCCCTCGGCCCAGCCCCGATTCTCGACCACCTGAACACCTTCTAGATTGACGGCAGCCCGGGTCTGGCGGGCTCCGGCACCGAGGACCGTGATGATCGGGTCGCAGCCGCCGTCCCGAAGCACGCGGAGCGCCTGCCCGAGAAACACGGGTGCCTTGGGGCCGCCGTAGCGGCGCCCTGCCCCGGCGGCTAGGACCAGGCCGGCGACGCGGTCTGCCGCAGCGTCGAGAGAAGTCATCTCGACCCGCCGCGTGGTCTACGCCAATACCGGGCGCGTGAGGACGCGAGATCAGCGCACCGTTGCGGCGGCGGGCCAGTTCGCGCCGTGGGGCAGCAGGGCCGTGAGGAGACCGGTGACATCGCGGGGGCCTGGTGAGGCGGGATCACCACTGCAGTCTGCACGATTCTGCCTACCTGTTCTGTCGCCGGAAATGATGCGCTGCCCATGGAATCAGGAAACTTCGGGTCAACGGCGAGACCCGCCGGTGGACGTCGACAGCCGCAGCGATGCTCGACGGCCCGCTTCCTCAGCCCCTTCACCGGCGGCGTAGTCGCCGCCGGTCCACCTGACCGTCTCTCGTTTGCACCATCAGTGTCAGCCGGCCGAGCCGTGACGAGCCTCAGATGCGGACGGCTTCGGGGGGCCCGACGGTCAGTCACGGCACCGCGCCGTGCCACACGACGGCGCGGAGATTGCGAACACATCAGCGCTGGGCCGCCCGCCGTGGGCCTCCGGTGCCCGGCCGAGGCCGGGTAGCACCGCAACGCCGGCCTGCTGTGGCGGGCGGCACGGTGGGCCGATGGCGGCGCGGGCGTCGAAGAAGCGCAGGATCAGGCAGAAGTTCAAGACTTCTGGGCAAGAGAGATTCGATGAACTGGCGTAACGTCTATGACGTCTGTCAAATGGCTCCATTGCCTAGTTCGCGCCGCCGGAAATTCGTCCGGTTCGGTGTGACCGGCCGGTGAGGCCAAACCGCTGCTTTATGGATTCTCGCTGGATCGTGCTCGCCAGGCCCGTCGTCATCGCAGTCGGTGACTGATGTGGTGTCGGCCAGCACAGGAAAGAATCGGGGCGTGACTGAGGGTGCTGTTACCCGACGGAATGATGTTTCTGCGGGCAATTGGCATGGCTGCCGGACATGGCTGATGCCGGGCGTGGTCGCCGAACGGCGGCGGTCGCGCAGCCCGTCGTCGCGGCGCACGGGAGCGGCGCAGGCATGAGGATATTCAGATCTGGCGGTTCGCCATGCGGGGCCATCCTGTGAGCTTCGAGCAAGGTGGTGAGAGGATCGCGATGACCGATGACACGCGTAGTGAGATCGAACTACGAGTCAACGACGAGACTTACCGATTGGCGGTGGACAACCGCAGAACACTTCTCGATGCGCTGCGGGACGACCTGAACTTCACTGGCGCGAAGAAGGGCTGTGATCATGGCCAGTGCGGCGCGTGTACCGTCCTGGTCAACGGGCAGCGAGTGGTCTCCTGCCTCACCCTCGCTGTCGCCGCCGACGGCGCCGCTGTCACGACCATCGAAGGCCTGGCCGGCGACGGTGAGCTGCACCCGATCCAGGAGGCCTTCATCCGCCTTGACGGATTCCAGTGCGGGTTCTGCACGCCAGGACAAATCTGCTCCGCGGTCGGGATGCTCGCCGAGCATGCGGCAGGCTGGCCCAGCGCAGTCACCCGCGACGGCTCACCCCATCGGGCAGAGGAACTGACCGAAGAGGAGATACGCGAGCGGATGAGCGGCAACCTGTGCCGCTGCAGCGCATACCCGTCGATCGTGCGTGCGATCCTCGAGGCCTCCGCCCGCGAGGCGGTGGCCGGATGAGAGCGTTCGCCTATCAACGGACGACACAGATCCGCGATGCCCTGAACCTCGTAGCCCAGCACGACGGAGCGCGGTTCCTCGCGGGCGGCACCAATCTCGTCGACCTCATGAAAGCCGGAGTCGAGTCACCCGCCCGGCTGGTGGACATACGACGCCTCGCGTTGAGCGAGATCGGCGAAACGCCGGACGGCAGCCTGGTGCTCGGGGCGACGGCCACCAACAGCGCCGTCGCCGCCGACGCACAGGTGCGGCTCCGGTACCCGGCATTGAGCCAGGCGATCCTGGCAGGGGCCTCGGGCCAACTGCGCAACATGGCAACCGTCGGGGGAAACCTCCTGCAGCGCACCCGCTGCGCCTACTTCGCCGATCCGTCGGAGGCATGCAACAAGCGGGTTCCCGGCAGCGGATGCTCCGCCCTCAACGGGGTCCACCACAACCACGCGATCCTCGACTGGACGGAGCATTGCGTGGCTACTCACCCCTCGGACATGGCGGTGCCGCTGAGCGCCTTCGACGCCATGGTGCGATACGAGACCCTCGACGGCACTGGAGAGATCCCGCTGTCGGAGTTCTATCTCCCCGTAGGTAACCGCCCGGACCGGGAGACCGCCCTGCCCGACGGCGCCCTGATCACGGCAGTGGTGATACCGGCAGCCGCGGTCGCCAGAAAATCGCGCTACCGCAAAGTCCGGGAGCGCGCGTCGTACGCGTTCGCCACCGTTTCTGTGGCGGCAGCACTCGACGTCCAGCAGGGCCTGGTGCAGGACGTGCGGCTCGCACTCGGTGGCGTGGCGTCGCGGCCATGGCGGGCGCGACTGGCCGAGTCCGTGCTGCGCGGCGGTCCGGCCACAGCCGAGCGGATCAGCGCAGCCGCCGACGTGGAGATCGCCGCCGCCGACCCGCTGCGCGACAACGCATACAAGGTGACGCTCGCCCGCAACCTGATCGAAGCGGTTCTGACCGAACTCGCCGCGGACGCCGGAGAGGAGAGCAACGGATGAACCCCGACGAGATCATCGCTGCCGTAGGCGAATCACGACCCCGGGTCGAAGGCCGCCTCAAAGTCACCGGCTCCGCCCACTACGTCGCGGATTTGCCGGTGCCCAACCTTGCTCACGGCTGGATGGTCACGGCCGCGGTGTCACGCGGCCGAGTCCGGGACATCGACGCCACGGATGCTCTCGCCCAGCCGGGAGTCCTGGGAGTACTGGACCACCGCAACGCGCGACGCCTCAACCCCGACGTCGGCCACCACTTCGGCCCCGACCGCAGCCTCCCGCTGCTGCAGGACGAGGTCATTGAATACGCCGGCCGTCCCATCGCCCTCGTCGTGGCGGAGACAGCCGAGCAAGCACGTGCCGCAGCGGCGGTATTGAGGGTGACCTACGACACGGAGCCCCACGACATCGAGTTCTCCATGAACCACCCCGCCGCACGCCCCGCATCCACCCTGTTCGGCCCGGAGGCCGACACCGGTGACCTGGAAGCCGAGCTCGCGGCATCCGCGATGGTGGTGGACGAGCTGTACCACACACCGGAAGAGAGCCACAGCGCCATGGAGCCGCATGTCGCGACTGCGTGGTGGAAGGACGGCCATCTCTACGCCCTCGACTCCAACCAAGGGCCCTTCGGCATCTCCCAGGTGATGGCCTCGCTGTTCCTCATCGACCCGGAACGTGTGCACATCCGCGCCGAGCACGTCGGCGGCGGCTTCGGCGCCAAAACCATCTGTGGGGCGCAGATCATCCTGGCAGCGTTGGCCGCCGAGCATCTCCAGCGGCCGGTACGGGTCGCGCTCACCCGTAGACAGGTCTTCCTGGCAACCGGGTCGCGGCCGCCGACTGAACAGCGCGTCCGAATCGGCGCCGATGCCGACGGGCGGCTCCGAGCGATCCACCACCACGCCGCGTTCGCACAGTCGCCGCTGGCTGAGTACATCGAGTGGTGCACCGAGCAGGCCCGAACCCTCTACGCGGCACCGGCGATCCGCACGCAACTCAGTGCGGTACCCCTCAACCTTCTGCCTCCGTGCTCCATGCGTGGACCCGGCGCGTCACCCGGTTCGTTCGCTTTCGAGTCCGCCATCGACGAGGTAGCCGAGCGGCTGCGGATCGATCCCCTGCAGCTGCGGCTGCTCAACCAGCCCGTCGTCAGCCCGGTGTCCGGCCGCCCGTTCAGCACCCGCCGCCTGGTCCAATGCCTTCAGGAAGGTGCGCGCCGGTTCGGCTGGGCCCAGCGCGACCCCCGCCCCCGGGTCCGCAGGGAGGGCAACCTCCTCGTCGGCACCGGCGTGGCCGCCGTCGCGTTCATCGCGGGGGCCTTCCCCTGCTCTGCAACGATCACCGCGGAGACGGACGGGACATTCTCCGTCAAGGTCGGCGCCACCGACATCGGCACCGGAGCACGCACCGCGCTGATCGCCGTGGCCGCGGACGCCCTCGGTGTGGGCACCGGACGGGTCCGCATGCACATCGGCGACAGCGACCTCGGCCTGGCCGCGGGAGCCGGCGGATCCCGAGGCACGACGTCATGCGCGTTTGCCATCACCGAGACCGCGAAGGCGCTGCGCGAGAAGCTGGTCGATTCCGCTAGGCCAGTCACCGCGTCAGTCGACACCACACCGCTGATCAATTGGCAGCCGGCCGAAGACCGATACACCTACAGCGCCGTGTTCGCCGAGGTCACCGTCGACCCGGCAACCGGAGAAGTGCGCGTACGCCGGTTGCTCGGCATGTTCGCCGTCGGCCGTGTGATCAATCCGTTGCTGGCCCGCAGCCAGCTGATCGGCGGCATGATCGGAGGCCTGTCGATGGCGCTGCACGAGGAGTCCGTTCGCGATCCGCTCACGGGCCGCCTCGTCACGGCCGACTTCGCTGGGTACCACATCTCCGCCCACGCCGACGTACCCACCATCGAGGCCGACTTCGTGGCTGACTACGAGCCTCAGGATCCGTCCGGATTCAACGGTCTCGGTGAGATCGGCAATGCCGGCACCGCTGCGGCGATCGCCAACGCGGTGTGGCACGCCACCGGCACCAGGCACCGAACATTGCCGATCAACCTCAGCCGTGTCATCGAGCGGGCAACGGCCCATGACCGCCCGGAAGCCGTCAGTGTTGCGTGAAGTGTGGCCATTCGTGGACTCCAAGCGGCGGGCGGGCCAGTCGGTCGTACTGGCCCGCCTGGTGACCCGCAACGGCCCCGGATCGAGGCCAGTGGGTTCAACCATGGCGGTCGCCGCGGACGGCACCTGGCGAGGCTCCGTGTCCGGCGGCTGCGTGGAATCGATAGTGGTCGAGGCGGCGCGGTCGGTGTTGCACGGTGCGGCACCACACATACTGACGGTGTCGCCGGGCGAGCAGCTACTGCCCTGGGAAGAGCGGCCCGCCTGCACCGCGACGCTGGAGGTGCTCATCACACCCGCGCCACCCGCCCCGGTTCACGAGGCGATCACGGAAGCTCTGGCGGACGATCGGCCGGTGACCGTACGCGTCGGGCTGCGACCGCCGTATCGCTGGTCCGTTACCCCGATAGCCCAGGACGCCGTCGCTGACGACGACTATCTCGACCAGTTGCCGCCGCGTCGGCGACTTCTCCTCGTCGGGGCCACCGACCTAGCCGCCGTGATGGCAGACATGGCGCACCTGTTGGACTGGGCGGTAGTCGTCGTGGACCCTCGGCCTGACCATGTCGCAGCGGGTGCGATGCCGCCAACAGTTCGGGTAGAACGTGCCTGGCCGGACATCTGGCTGGCTACGCACCCGCTCGGACCTCAAGACGCTGTCGTGACACTCAGCCACGATCCACGGATAGACGACTGTGCCATTCGCGCAGCGCTGTCAGGAGATGCGGGACATGTGGCTGCCCTGGGCAGCCGAGCCACTCATGCCCAACGGATGCGACGGCTGGCAGGCCAGCCAGACCTTGACCGACTTGTCGGGCCCGCGGGACTTGACCTCGGTGGTGCATCGCTCGCCGAAACGGCACTGTCCATCCTCGCCGAGACCGTCGCGGCAAAAAACGGCCGCAGCGGCCGTCGGCTACGAGACGGTAGGCTGCCGATCCGAGCCGCAGATGCCGCGACGGCTCATGGTTGACACCCGTCGAGCTGGCACACCGAGCCAGCGACAGGCGTGGCGCACGCCAACAACCGGTTCATCGCGGCTTGCTCGGTCGGGAAGTGACCCCGCCGGCGGGCGGCCTACCGGAACCGGGCGTCCAGGCTCTCGATGATGTTGGTGGTGTAGAGGACCTCGTGGTCGTAGCCCAGGAACGGCACGAACTGCGGCCAGGAGGACCGCCATAGTCGGATGACGGCGGGGTGCTGGTTGCCGAACTCGCCGGCGAACGCCTCGAACCGGGCCTCTGCGGCGGCGACGGGTCGGGGCGGTGCAGATCTTCCGCATCGCGGTGATCGGACTGCCAGACGGTTGGATTAAACGATTCTGCCAGTCTCACAGCCGGACGGACCTTGGGTCGCCTGGCGCGGCGAGACATTTGGCTGCTCTCCGACGGCCGTTGGCGGGGCCGCGGCCGGCTCGTGGTGACAGCGGGCAGGAGGTGTCCTCCGATTTCCTGGACGAGGCCTCTGCCCGGTCGATGGCTGACCGGATGAAGACCTCAGCCGGTACTGGCGTGATCTAACGGAGGCGGTACGGCGGGAGTCGGACCGCAGGCGCATTGAGTAGTTTGTGATGCAGCATCGCGCCCCCGACGCAGACGAGGTGCCATGACAGGTTCAGCATTTGTAAGCGCACACGATCGTGTGTCTGGAGAGAGCCTATGGTGGGTCAGCGAAGTGAGTGGGGTCGGACTGGCGCAGCGTTCCACTTGGCCAGTCGGAGATTGGCCATATCGGAATAAATCAGTGGCCAATCTTCGAATGGCATTTCGTTGTTCACGGCCGTCTCGGCCGGCGCCGCGGCTGGGTCAGCCTGGCTTGACCGCCAGCGTCGCAAAATAGTTCGACATGTATTGGGCGGATGCGTTTGATTGATGCGGTGCTTCTGCGAAGCCGGTGAGGACGAACCCCGCGGCGAGTTGCCCGCCGATCTGGTCGGTGAGGGTGTGACTATATTCAAGAGGGGCATCCGCGCCGAACTTCGTGGCGCGTTCCTCGGTTGAGTACTGCGTGGCATCGCTGTAGGGCAGCTTGTGCACGACGACCAGCCCGCCGCGCTCGTCGAGGGCCTCGTGGTCGAACAAGTACACATCAGGGTTGAGGAAGCCCACGAGCAGAGTTCCGCCCGGTCGCAGGACGCGGAAGCACTCACGCCACACCGGTGCCAAGCCGGGTACAAATACGTTCGAGACCGGGTGGAACACGACGTCGAATGCAGCGTCGCCGAAGGTGCTGAGGTCGCGCATGTCACCCAGGACGGTGCGCAGCTCGAGTCCGTCGCGCGCCGCCACCATCTGGTCCTGGCCGAGCTGGCGGGGCGAGTTGCCGAACACGGTGACCCGCGCCCCTGGGGCGGCGAGGATCGGACCCTGCTGGCCACCGCCGGAGGCCAGGCACAACACGGCCTTGCCGGTCAGGTCCGTCGGCAGCCAGGAGCGGTCGACTGGCTCACGCCCGATGAGAACAATCGATCAGTCGCCCATGCGGGCGCGCTCGACATCCTCAGCACTCACCGGCCTCGACCACTCGTTGCCCTCTTGGACTTCCTTGTCCCAGGCTGCCCGATTATGAGCAACGGGGTCGACAACAATGTCCTGCACGTTTAACTCTCTGCTACAGCCAAGCGGGCACCAGCGGTACTGACAGTTCGGTGCCGCTAGCCAACACGATTGCAGGGGCGGGCTCAACGAAGCTAGCGGGCATCGAGGTGTCCACGGGCTCGACGGATGGTCGCGCAGCGGGTGCGTTAGCGCTGGTTGCCTGGGTCGCGGAAGCCGTAGGCGTCGCGGGCGATGGTCTTGATGACCCGGTTGGTGGGCAGGGGCACTTCACCGAGCTCGGGCTGCCCCGCACCCTTGCGCTGCGGGTGCTCGGCAACGGCGTCGTCCCCCAGCAAGCCGCCGCCTCGCTGGGGCTGCTGGTATGTCCACACCGCTGGAACAACCCTGCTTGAGAGACCTCGGACGCCAGCAAGCACCCCGTGCCGTCCAGTCACGGCAGCCCGCCTCCGCCGCCACGCCCTCGCGCTTCGCATCCATACCTACCCAGATCGCTCAACCCGCCGCAACCGCCAAGGGCCCAAGCCTGCGCCGGTGCCTCTAAAGACGAAGGACCCACCGATGCCTTCCACACGTCGTTCCCATGCCACCACCGCCGGGCCGGCCACCGAGCGGAAGCGGTCGGTGTGGACCGCGGAGCAGGTCCGAGCTCTGGGCCTGACCACCGACCTCGCCACGGCCGCTGACATCCTCGGAATCTCACGGTTAGCGGCCTACAAGCTAGCCCGCCGGAACTCCTTCCCGTGCCGCTCATCCGCGCCGGCACCCACTACCGAGTGCAGGCGGGATGGTCACTATGCGATGGATGACTCCACGGGGTTGGGTTGGGCCGGGGCGCGCGTGGTTGCGAGCAGGTCGTCCAGCAGCGACCGCGTGTGGACGAGTTGGTCGATGTCGTTGGTGATCCGGCGGCGCTCTGCTTCGAGACGTTCGCGGCAGTCGTCTAGCAGCAGGGATTCGCCGGACAGGCATGCCAGGATCTCGCCGATGAGGTCCATGCCGAGGCCCGCGGCGAGGAGGGTCTGGATGTGCGCCACCTTGCGGATTTCTGAGTCGCTGAAGATCCGGTACCCGCTGGGGGTTCGGTCCGGCCTCAGGGCACCCTTCTCCTCGTAGTAGCGCAACGCTCGCACGCTGACTCCGGTCCGGTCCGCCAGCTCTCCGATTTTCATCTGGCCGCTCCGTTCGCTACTCGGGCTTGACTCTCACACCGACGTGAGAGTTTAGCGTGCCAGGCATGCTCCGACTTGCCATCCTCATGTTCTGCGTCTTCAGCATTACCACCGGTGAATTCGTGGTGGCCGGAGTCATGCCCGAAGTCGCCACCGACCTCGAGGTCACCGTCGGCACCGCAGGCCTGCTGATCACTGCCTACGCCGTGGGCATGATCATCGGCGGCCCGGTGCTCACCGCGGTGACCGCCGGGATCGACAGAAAGCGGCTGATGCTGGCACTGCTGGCTGTCGCGGTCGTAGGGAACGCGGTCTCCGCCCTCGCCCCCGAATTCTCCTTCCTCTTGACCGCCCGGGTGGTCACCGCGCTGGTGACCTCGACCTTCTTCGCCCAAGCCATCGTGGTCGCAGTGCAGTCCGCGCCACCCAAGCGAGCCGGGACCATGGTTGCCCGGCTGGCCTTCGGGATGAATCTGGCCATGATCCTCGGAGCGCCCATCGGCACCCAGATCGGCAACCAGTGGGGTTGGCGCGCGACGTTCGCCGCGATTGCCGTTGCGTGCCTGATCGGGCTGGGCCTTGTGTTCCTGCAGCTCGCACCGCCGAGCGACACAGGTCGGACATCGGCGGTCTCGGAGTTGCTGGTGTTGCGACAGCGGCCGGTGCTGGTGGCGCTGGCCATCACTGCGGTCGGCAACGTCGGTGTTCTCATGGTGTTCAACTACCTCGCCCCGCTGCTTACGGATCTGGGCGGCCACCCCGCCACCCGGCTGCCGGTCCTGCTCCTCGCCTATGGCGTCGGCGCGACGATCGGCAACCTGGTCGGCGGCACGCTCTACGACCGCAACCCGTGGCTCTTCCAACCAGCCCTCCTCGGGCTGCTGGCCGCAACCCTTGTGGGCACCTGGTTCGTCGCCGCCTCAACCACACTCACCGCGGTGGCAGTCGTGGCAATCGGCCTCCTCGGCTTCGCGATCATCCCCGGCATGCAAGCACGCGTGATGATGACCGCCGCCGAAGCGCCCACCCTGGCCATGGCCGTCAACGCGTCCGGATACCAGGTCGCTGCTGCCTGCGCTGGCCTGTTCGGCGGACTCATCGCCGATTCCGCTGCTGGTCCCAGGCCCATCTACCTCGTAGCCGCGGGCTTGACCATGTGCGGCCTGCTCACGACCGCCGTGGCTACCCGTTCCCTGCGCGGGACCCACCGCGAAGGCGCCGCAGTGACCGCGGACTGACGCCCGTCGACCTGGGTCTCGAACGATTCGGGCCCAGGACTCACCCCAGCTGTCCGCTGGGCACACCCACAGGACAACGGGATCCTGCCGTCGATGGGCTCCGTCGGCGACTCGTTCGACAATGCGCTCATGGAGAACTCTGGTCGACGCTGGAGATAGAACTCGTCTACCGCACATCGTGGCGGACCCGCGACGAGGCCGAGAACGCGATCTTTGCCTACATCGACGGCTGGTACAACACCCGCCGCATCCAGAAGGAACTGGGCTACCTCAGCCCCGACGAGTACGAAACCGCCTGGCACACCCCGCCAGCACAACCCAGCCGAGCAAACAATCGTCACCCCTGCACCAGCCGGCAGCAGGTAACCACCGCTCCATCAAAGCGGGGGGAAGTCAAGTGCTGCGTTGAGGTCAGCGTCGGGAAGCGGCATAGCGGTCAGGCTGGCCGCCGGTGGCCAGCTCCGACCCGGGGAGCCGGGTCCGTGCCGGGCGGGGTTGGGTCAACTGCGGCACTGTGGCGGTGTCCGCCGGGGTGCGATCCGTGACACGAGAGCCGACTCAGTCTGTTCCAGCAGCGTCCGTACGCGCGTCAAGGTCCGGTCGATATGGCGGACCGGGCGGCGGCCCGCTCCCCAGGAGGCCGGGTCGGCGGCAGACAGTGAGGATGGCAGCAGAAGCGGGGGTTCGGGTCACGTTGTGCGCTGACGCACTCCGCGGGCGACTCGGACAGCGAGCCAGGTGCCGCCGGCCAAGAGACTCAGTCCGAACAGGGCGATGACAGTTTCATAGATCCGAGAAGAATCGCCGAGAGACGGCCCATCCGGCGGCAGGCCATCCCAAGCGCTCCATGCGCCGTAGACGAACAGCACACCGACAACTGCCAACGCGAGCGCCACAAGCAGAGACGCGGCCCGCCCGATCCACTTCAACATCGCAGCAGTATTGCAGCCCTAGCCGCCCGGCGAGGCCAGACGACTCCAGAATGGAGTTGTCAACGGTTCCGGAGGGTGGTTGGGGGATCTTGCGGCGCCTTCGGTGTCCGTCTCTCCTTGATGGGGGTGGCGACGGTCTTGCGGAAGGTGTGGGGTGACCCATTCGAGATCGGTGTCGGCGCCGGCCTGGCGCCACTGACGGCGGACGTTGTTGGGCGACAGTCAGGTGCCGCGTCTGGAGGCGAGGATCGCGTCACGGGGGTTGTCGGCGGCGACGAGCTTGCGGGCCAGGAGCATGCCGACGGGGAAGCTGCAAGTAGAAGACCGCAGCGGCCCACGGGCCGCACCCCGCGCCTGGGCCGGTCGGCGGCACCGCAGCTCGAGCCCGTTCCGTCGGCGCCGCCCCGCCGACCCGCATAGAATCCGGCCGACCGGCATGAAACAGGCCATTCTGAGCCAGGCGTACTGTCAGACTGGCGCCGTGACGAAGGAAGGACCGACGGCAGGAGGTGACAGGGGGAAGACCCCAGGGCGCAAGCCCGTACGCGCTCACCTGCGCGACGCCGTCGTCAGCCTGCTCGGCAGGCGGCGGGTACGCGAAGGCACCCGCACGGCCACCGAGGAGCTCTTCTTCGACTTGGTCTTCGTGTTCGCCTTCGTTCAACTCGTCGCGCTGATCCGGAGCGACTACACCCCTCAGGGCGTGCTTCGCGGAATGCTCGTGCTGGCCCTGCTGTGGTGGTCCTGGGGCGCCTTCGCGTGGCTGACCAACAACCTGCAGGCCAGTTTCGGGGTGATGCGGTTCGGGTTGTTCGTGGTCACCGGGATCACTTTCGTGATGGCGCTGTCGACCCTCGTCGCGTTCACCGACCGGCCCGGCGGGTTGTACGGCCCGCTCGTCTTCCCCATCTGCTATTTCCTCGTGCGGTCGCTGCACCTGGCGCTGTACGCGTACGCCGTCTCGGCCCGGCACGTGGCCCGGCACATTCTGGTGCCCGCGGTGCCGATGGTCGCCAGCACCGCCCTGCTCGTCTGCGCCGCGCTCGTGCCGCACCGACTCCTCACCGACCAGCGACAGGTCGCCATCGCCGTGACCCTCCTCTGGCTGCTGGCCGTGCTCGTGGACTACGTAGGTAGCTTCACGTTGCCCGTCTGGGAGATCGGCATCTTCTCCGCCCGGCACTGGTGCGAGCGGTACGGGTTGATCCTGATCGTGGCCGTGGGCGAGAACATCATCTCGATCGGAACATCCAGCTCCAACGTGTCGCTCAGTTGGCAGCTCCTGTTCGCCGTGATGCTGGCCATGACCGTCACCGGGGCGGTGCTCTGGACCTACTTCGACGTGGTGGCGCTCGTCGGTGAGCAGGTTCTCGAGCGGGCCGACCCGAAGACCAGATTCGCCCTCGCCCGGGACGCCTACAGCTACCTGCACCTCCCCATGGTCGCCGGCATCCTCCTGCCAGCCCTCGGGATGCGCGAGCTCGTCAAGAACGTCGGCCACATCGATGGACACCACCCCGACGAACGGCTCTCCGCCATCGGGCTCTTCGGCCTCTACGGGGGGATAGCCCTCTTCCTCCTGGCCAACGTCGCCTACCAGCTGCGGATGGCCCACACGATCAGGACAATCATCTGGACCCGGGTGGCTGCCGTTCTGGTGCTGGCCGCGTTCGTCCCTGTCGCACGGCGGATATCGGCCATCGGTGCGCTGGGCCTGCTGGCGGCTGTCTCCTTCATTCTGATCGTCGTGGAGGTCATCGTGGCCGACGGGCAGCGCCGTCGCCTGCGCGAGTCGGGCCTGGCCGCCCGGATGCAGGTTTGAGGAACCTGCATCCGGCGGCCGACTAGATGGTCACGACGATCGTGTTGGCGGTTGCCTCGCCACTGCCCCCGTTCACGCCGCGGGTAGCGTCGTGCCGTGCATGGGTGGGCATTGCGTCGGTGGGGATTCGGGGTGCGGTGGCGGCGATGAGGGCGGCCATCCGACAGCGGGGCTGTCAAGACATGTCGGCTTGAAGCTCGTGAGCCGGCTGGAGTTCGGCTCGGGGGCAGTGGCGATGCGATACGAGCCGAGAAGGTAGCCATCGGGCTGGTAGCCCGAGCCGGCAGCATCATCATGGGGCTCTGGTTCACGGATCTCGTTACTGCAATGCGGCCCCGTGGCTGTCCACAGCTACCGCCTCGCCAACGGACCCGCCGGCTTTCGGGCGAGGTATTGGCGACCGAGGGTCAGGTCCATACACTCACCGCGTGATCCCGCCCGGATACCCCGCCCAGTCTCGACCATCGATGGTTCGCCCGCCCTGGTCGCTTGCCGGCCCAGCGCTTAGTGCGTTCCTCGCCGCCGGACTCCTCATCGCGCCCGTCGGACCGCTGGTCAGCGCCATCACGCGCGACCTCGGACTGTCCACGGCGGGCATGACGATGACCGTGGTCGCACAGTACGTGATGGCAACGGTAGCCCTGGTCGCGCCCGGCTACCTGCTCGGCCGGCGGTGGCCCACCGCAATCGCGTTGCCTGCGCTGGCGCTCCTGATCATCGGTAGCGTCGTGAGCGCGTTCACGCCGGGGTCGGCACTGTTCGCGGTCGGGCGGGTGATCGTCGGGCTGGGTGCCGGAACCGCGGCCGGCGCCGCCCTTGCCCTCGCCAGTCAACTGGTCCGCGGGCGCTCCCGGGCCCGGCTGGTGCTCGGCCTCGCGCTCGGCGCCGCTCTCCTGCTCGGACCCGTCGTGAGCGGCATGCTGGCGCAGGCGCTGAGTTGGCGGACGGCGCTTTTGGCCGACGTGCTGGTGGCCACGGTCGCGCTGTTCAGCACCATGGCAAGCGGCATCGCCATGTGGGTCCTGCGTCCGTCCCAGCCCAGCCCGCCGGCTACCCCTGCTGCCACAACGCCGCGGCCCGGCGCAACCTGGATCGGTGACCCAGGGCGCTGACAATCCGCCCAGTCGTGCCACCGGATGTCGTGGAGGCGGAGACGGTGGCGATGATCTACGACGAGGTCGACGGGTTGGCGGGCCGCACCAGGCCAACGGCAGCGACCGGTCAGATTCGTCTTGGTCGGATGCGATGCCCAGCCCGATGCTGCCCCTCGGCCAGCAGGAGGTCCACGGCGGCGAGGACTGCCTGCCAGGACCGGGTGGCCTCCGGGTCGTGGCGCTTGGCGAGTCGCTCGAAGATGGCGAGGCTACGCTGCACGGACTCCAGGTGCGGATCAAAGACCGAGGGCCGGTTCCAGCGGAGATAGCCCGGTGTCACGTGGAGCCGGACGTAGTTGGCGTTTCGGTAGCGCGGGTTGCTCAGTGAGCGCTGGCGGAGGTAGGCCAACTTCCCGAGCGCCAGCGTGTCGGCGAGAGGCAGCTTCTCGTCATTGGCCGCGTAGGGCATTTTGGCTGAGGTCTTCGCCCTCAAACCAACGGTTTGCGGCCTGTGACGATCGTGAGGGCCCGGGCCGCCGTCGGGGTTGGGACGATCGGACGTCGTGCCGCAGTGGCAATGGACGCTTACCCGACAGATCGTGGCGATTGTCGTTGGCGGGGACGAAGGTTGTGGTCGCGGTCTGAGCACGGGGAGGCGCTACACGATGGACGCGTTGTCGGAACCTCAGTCGATGGCAGGACCTCGCCGGCCTGACGCCGGGCCGGTGGCCGGGCGGGGCGACACTCCGTGGCGGGGTCTCGTCCGACTGGCCCGACTCCGCTTCCTGCTGTACAACCTCCTGCCGGTGGGTCTCGCCGTGGCGGTGTCGGTACACCAGGGCTATCCGCTAGATCTCACGTGGTACGCCGTCGCGCAACTGTTCGCGTGGACGGTCCACGTCATGACGCACTACTGCAACGAGTATTTCGACCTGGCGGCCGACCGGGCGAACGTCTACTTCACGCCGTGGACGGGCGGCAGCCGGGCCCTCGTCGACGGGGTGGTCGCACCCGTGGTGTCGTTCCGCGCCGGAGTCGTCCTGTTCGGCGTGTCGGCGTTGATGGTGGCTGTCATGCCGTCCTGGCAGGCGCGCGTGCTCGCCGCCGCGGCCGTGGTGCTGGCCTGGTTCTACACGGCGCCACCGTTGCGGCTGAACTACCGGGGCGCGGGGGAGATGACGGTCGCCGCGATACTCAACGGCCTGTGGCCGGCCGTCGCGGTGGTGCTCCAGGCCGGCACCGTACCGATGGTGCTGTTGGCCGTGCTGGCGCCCACCGCGGTGCTGCAGGTCGCCCGGATGATGGTGATGAACCTGGGCGACCGCCGATCGGACGCGATGGTCGGCAAGCGCACGCTGCCCGTCATCATCGGTTACCGGCCGGCGGTGCGGGTGATCGTCGGGGCGCAGTTGGTCGGGTACGCGACGCTCACCGTCTTCGCGTTGCTCGGCTGGGTGCCGTGGCTGGTCTGGGCGGCGATGGCCGCCACCGCGCCGCTGTCGGCCTGGCTCGTCGGGCAGCTCCGCGGCGGCGCGATGCGCGACCTCGACCCCCGGCGCATGACACCGGTGGTGTTCTGGGCCTCGAACCACGTGTCCCTGATCGTCGCGGCGGCGATGCTGGGCGTGATCCTGGATGCGGCGCGCCGTTCCGCGGACGGTGGTGCGCTGGCCGTGCTCGGCGCGGTTCTCGCCGGCTACGGGATGCTGTTCGCCCACCGCCTCTGGTTGGCGCGCCGACACTCCGAGCGCGGGCAGGATCTCGCCCAGCGTGCGCGTCCTGAGCCGGCTCAACGAGGTTGAGCGGACGGCTCCCGTGGTGCCCCGGTCGCGTGATCGACTTCCGTCTCCGCCACGACGTCGCCGTCGGAGACCGGTGGGGCCGGTGATCCCGACCGACGTTGGATGAAGTAGTACAGCGGTGTGGCCGCCAGCGTGGTGATGACGGTCATCAGGGCCAGGACGGTGTACAGCGCCGGCGTCACCAGTCCCTTTTCCAGGCCGATGTTCAGCAGGACGAGTTCCATCAGTCCGCGCGCGTTCATCAGGGCGCCGACCGAGGCCGCGGCGCCCCACGGTAGACCGGCCGTGCGGGCACCGATGGTGCACGCCACGCCCTTGCTCAGGAAGGCCACCACGACCACGATCACCAGGACCAGCAGCACACCGGGATCCGTCAACACGCTGAACTGCGTGGCCAGGCCGGAGTAGACGAAGAACGTCGGCAGCAGCAGCCGGACCGTGACCGGCTCGATGCACACCCGCAGGGCCTCGGTGAAGCGGCCACGGGGTATGGCGACGCCGAACAGGAAGGCCCCCACCACCGCGTAGATCCCGACCGCCTCGGTGTACGCGGCACAGAGCAGCAGAATGATCATCGTCGTGATGAGCCCGGCGGGACGCAGCCCGTCGTCGTCCATGGCCCAACGGGCGAGCCTGGCGGACAGGGTGCGACCCACGGTCAGGACCACGAGGACGTAGAGCAGGCCGCCGCCGAGGGCGAGCAGCGCGACCGACGCGTCGCCCTGGGCCGAGGAGACCACCACGGCCAGCAGGACCCAGGCGACGGTGTCGTCGACGGCGGCGCACGCCAGGGCCACCGTCCCGGTGGGGCTGCCGCCGAGATTGTTCTCGTGGATGATGCGCGCCAGCATCGGAAAGGCGGTGATCGCCATTGCCGTGCCGACGAAGAGGGCCGCCTGCCATGCGGCCACCTTCTCGTCGAAGAACGTCCGGTTGCTGGCCAGCACCCAGCCCAGCACCGCGCCGGTGGCGATCGGTGCGATGACGCCGGCGACGGACGACCCGAGCGCCGAACGGAGGTGTCCCGTGAGCACGTCGGTGCGGAACGACATCCCGACGACGAACATGTAGAGGACCAGGCCGAGCTGGCCGGCCACGTAGAGCACGATCAGCGATGGGTGGGCGATGCGGCTACCGGCGTCGCCGGCGTCCAGATGCAGCGTGGTCGGGAACAGCCAGCCTTGCAGGGCGGGCAGCAGGAGACCGAGCAGCGTCGGCCCCAGCAGGAAGCCCGCGACCATGTCGGCGACGACCTGTGGCTGGCCCAGTCGGCGGAGGAGGAGTCCGACCGACCAACAGGTGAACAGCACCACCGCGAGTTGGAGGAAGAAGTGCAGGGACAGGGCGAGATTCGACGGCATCATCACCTCGGCGGTCGCAGGCTTTCTGGTGCGGGCAGGAAGAACTGACGCATGCCGTACCGCGGTGGCCGACGCCGGCACCGGCGGGGAGCCGCGCAGTTCGCCGATGACCACGAGGTGATCGCCGGCCGGGAGGGTGGGGCACCACATCGAGGTCCGCGGTGGCGCGCGCGCCGTCGGTCGGCCAGGACGGCCGCCGGACGGGGAGGTTCGCGGCCGTACGCGCGAGAACTGGTGCTGCCAGAACGCGGACGCGCGCGTCGCGCCGCCGTGCGGCAGGTCGAGCGAGGAATTGGCGCGACTCGGCGCGGCACCGGACGTCGCGTCGGCCGTTCGCGCGACGCCGAGAAGTGGCGGCGGCAGGCACGCGTTTCCACTGGCGAGCAGGTCGTTGTCCGTGGCCGACCAACGCGATCCGCCGGGGCGAGAATGGCAACCTCGGGAGGGTTTACGCATCAGGTCGCGGAAGTCCTCTGGCTTCATCTGTCGTCCTTTCGGGGCGACGGTTCGCCGACGACGCGACTGCCTCAGATAATCGTGTTGCGCACGCGGATACGTCAATGATTCAGCGCTTGGTTCAGCAATCGTGGAGAGTGTCTGGCCGCTGGCGAGGTGGGCCGTGGGCCGGGGGCGGGTGGAGGCGCGGCGGGGCAGGTCGGTGTGCCGGGAGTCGTGAATACCCTGGTAGTTGCCACTGGTCGGGTGGCTGCGGGATCGGCCTCGACGTGCTGGTGGGTTCCTCGCTCGGCCGGTCGGGCCGACGGCGAACTCGGCCGGTGCGGTGCCGGCTCGCGTTGGTACGTGCTGCCGGGCGCGTTTCCCGTGGGCGTTCGGCGGGGCGCGTGACGAAGGTGCGGAAACGAGAATTGGGCCCGCAGAAAATCCCGCGTCGCGAGTGGCCTGTCCGGGCATCGGATTCGCAGAGAAATTGATCACCGTTGGGTCGGAGCCGAGTTCACGGATATGCCTGTGTGGTTCGCGTGTGCGGCGTGGCTGAATCGGTCGTCGGGAATCTTCAGCGTATTCAGGGTCGGGCGCTGTCCTCCGACTGCCGTGCGGCAACAGTTTCCCCGATCCGCCTGTTGGCGCTGACGTCAGGTCGGCGCCAGGAGCGGCATCATGCCGTACTGCGGCGGATCCGGCGCCGTCACGCCTGGGGTCGTCCCACCGCGTCGGTGCCGCGCGAATGGTCGGCGGCACCGGCGATCCTCCTGCCCCATCGGACACGGCCGGAGAACAGCACCGCCGCCGGCGCGGTGGGCAGGGCCACTGCCCCGACTTCCGTGATCCAGACTCCTGGACGGTGACCCGTCGCCGCCCCGCGACGCTTCGCAGGCGCGAGCGAGCGGCGATTCGCCGAGCGGAGGTGTCACCGGGGCGGCTGCTGGTTGGTCTCAAGGGATGCAGAGGTTGAGCAGGAGGAGACGATGTGTCGGACATCCAGGAGCAGATCCGGGAGTTGTACGCCGCCGCGGCGTCGCGTCTGGTGTCGCAGTTGTTCGCGATCACCGGTGACTACGCGGAGGCTCAGGACGTGGTGCAGGACGCCTTCGTGCGGGCGCTGGCCCGGCCGGGTCGGTTCGGCCAGGTGGAGCATCCGGAGGCGTGGCTGCGTACGGTGGCCCTCAACATCGCCCGGAGCCGGCACCGACGCCGGATGGTCTTCGCCCGGCTGGCGCGTTCCGGCCAACTCGACGGTGGACAGCGGGGGGCCGCGGGCATGTCGCCCGACCACGTCGCCCTCGTCACCGCACTCCAGCGGCTGCCGCGCCCGGCCCGTGAGGCCGTCGTGCTGTACCACATCGCGGACATGACGGTGGCCGACGTGGCGGAGACCTTGGGCTGCTCCGTGGAGGCGGTCAAGACCCGCCTCGTCCGGGCCCGTCGTGCCCTCGCCGTCGGCCTCGACGACACCGCCGACATCACCACCGTTCGACCAGCGATCGTGAACGAGAGAGGTTCTCTCCATGCCTGACCTGGACTTTGCCGGGCTCGACCGGGCCGCCCAGGCGGCCTTCAGACCGGACTTCACCGAGGTGTGGCGCCGGGCGGCACGCCGTCGACGGCACATCCGCGTGGCCGCGGCCTCGCTGACCACACTCGCGCTGGTCGCTGTCGCCGGCGTCGCCTCCGCCGGTCTGCACCGCGCGGACCCCCAGGTGTCCGTTCCCGGCCTCGGCGGGACCACGACGCCCGGCTTCATCCCGACGCCAGCGCCTTCCACCAGCCCTGTCCCCGGTGAGGCCCGGACCCCTCGTCCGGGCCCGGTGGTCGCGGGAGACCTCGACCACTTCTACTTCCGCTGGAAGAACTGCCGGGAGGACGACTGCGTGCTGATGGTGTCGGGCACCGCCGACCGTGGCGCGACCTGGCGCAGCCGCGAGCTTCCGCTGTCCGGCAACGCGCTGGTCGCCCTCGCCGCGGCCGGGCAGCGCACGCTGATCGCGTCGTACCAGGTCGCCGTCGGGGCCGGAGACCGGCAGGGCTGGCTTGCGAGCGTCGACGGCGGGGAACGGTGGCGGGAGGTGACGGCGGACACGGCCGTCCAGGTGCCCGACGGATGGCGCGTGCTCAACCACATGATCGGCCCGCGCGCCGACCGGATCGTGGCGGCGGACCCGGCCACGGGTGACGTCGTGCAGGTGGCGCAGACCACGGGGCTGGAGTTGCCCGCGCTCGCGGAAGACGTGCCGCCCGAGGCGGGCATCTGGGGCAGCGGCTACACGGCCGTGGACACGATCGACGGCCGGCTCGTCGGCCGGGGCAGCGCGATCACGGTGAGCCGCGACGGAGGCCGTACCTGGCAGCGACACGTCTTCGCCGGGCCGCTCACCGCCGGCCACGACGTCGCGCTCGACGTGGCCACGTGGGACGGCCGCACCGTCTACGCCGTCGGCAGCATCGACGGCACGCTGGTCGTCCATCGCAGTGGTGACGGTGGCCGGACCTGGCAACGCACCGCCGGCAGCGCGGCCGTGGGTGACCGGCAGCTTCGCGCCTCCGTCCGGTCCGACGGAACGCTGGTCATCCAGGCCGGTCTCGTCGCCGACGACCGGCCGCTGATGTTCAGCAGCGGCGACGGGGGGCAGCACCTGTCCCCGATGGAGCCCGCGCCCGGCGCGGCGGCCGTACCGGTACCGGGCGGATACGCGCAGCGCGGCTGGCCGCACACCCCGGGCACGTGGTGGTCCGCCGACGGGAATACCTGGTCCTTCCTGGGCGCGCCCGACCTGCCCTGACGCGGGGCTCCCGCCGGGCCGGCACCGCCCGGCGGGAGCGCGGGACCGGGCAGCGGTGGTGCGGCGAGATCCACGGATGCGTGCGCACCGTCCGCTGCCGACCGCGGCGGCGGTCGCGGCGTGGGTGGCCGCTGCGGGCTCAGGTGGTGCCAGGTGGGGGAGCGGCAGCCTCGACGGCCGGTGCGGAGGCCGCCTCCGCGAGCGCGGCCCGGAGGGTGTCGCGCAGCGGCCCGTCGGGGTGCTCGATCCAGTGCTGGACGGCGACGCGCAGGGTGGCCAGGAAGGTCGCCGCCAGGACCCGGGCCCGCAGCTCCGGGTCGGGGCCGGCCAGCCGGTGGACGAACTCGTCGGCGAGTTCGCGCTCGATGGTGGTGTACGCCGCGATCTGCTGGGCGACGAGTCCCGGGTGTCCCCGCAGTTGGCGGCGGCGGACCAGCCACGAGGGGGGCGTGCTGCCGTACACCTCCTCGGCGAGCTGTTCGGCGGCCCGGCTCAGCGCGCGCCAGGGCGGCGCGTCGGGTGGTTGCTGGCGGACCAGCTCCAGCAGTCGGCGAAGTCGCACGGCGTCGCCGTGGAAGATCGCCTCCTCCTTGCTGGAGAAGTAGTTGGAGAACGTCCGGCGGGACACGTTCGCGGCATCGGCGATCGCCTCGACGGTGACGCGGTCGAGCCCGTGCTCGGAGGCCAGGCGCAGAGCCGCCTCGTGCAGGGCGAGGCGGGTTGCCGCCTTCTTGCGCTCCCGTAGCCCGGTGGCCTCGTCCATGCCGTCAGCCTAGTGCCGACGTGACTCGTTTCTCACTGCGCAAACTTGCCCATTGGGCAAGATCGGCAGATGCTTGTATGCGGCAACCATCTGCGATGTGGGGGGAAACGGTGGACGGCACCGCTCGTCAACTCGGCACCAGGCTGCACGAACTGGTCCGGACCGTACGGCTGATCCGGCGGCGTCGGGCCGACGTGCGGCCGCTCGTGCCGCTCGGCCTGGTCGGCATGCTCATGCAGATCGACCGGCTTCCCGCCGGCTGCCATGCGCGGGAGCTCGCCGCCCGCACCGGGCTGGACCCGTCGACCGTGAGCCGCGCGATCGCCTCGCTCGTCGGGCTCGGCCTGGTCGAGCGGGGCGCCGACCCGACCGACATGCGAGCCAGGGTCCTGGCCGTCACCCCTGACGGCCGGGCCGCCCTGACCGAGATCTTCGACTGGTACGGCGGGGTGCTCGAGCGGGCGCTCGCCGACTGGACGCCCGACGAGATCGCGGCGCTGAGCGGGGCGCTCGGCCGGTTCACCCGCGACGTCGAGACCGCCCTCGGACACCACGACAACCTGGAGGCCGCGCGATGAGCGCACCCACCACGACGACCGGCGACACGCCGATGACGCATCGGCAGACGCTGGAGGCGCTCAGCGGCCTGCTGCTGGTGCTCTTCGTCGCCATGCTCAGCGGCACCGTCGTCTCGACGGCGCTGCCGAAGATCATCGGCGCGCTGAACGGGTCGCAGACCCAGTACACGTGGGTGGTCACCGCCACCCTGCTCACCGCGACCGCGACCACCCCGATCTGGGGCAAGCTCGCCGACCTGTTCAACAAGAAGCTCCTGGTGCAGGTCGCCATCGTCGTCTTCCTGGTCGGCTCGGTGGTCGCCGGCCTCGCCCAGACCGCCGGCCAGCTCATCGCCGCGCGTGCGTTCCAGGGCATCGGCGTCGGCGGCCTCCAGGCGCTCGTCCAGGTCGCCATCGCGGCGATGATCCCGCCGCGGGAGCGCGGCCGGTACAACGGCTACCTCGGCGGCGTCATGGCCGTGGCGACGGTCGGCGGCCCGCTGCTGGGTGGGCTCATCGTCGACACGTCCTGGCTCGGCTGGCGCTGGTGCTTCTTCGTCGGGGTCCCCGTCGCCGTCCTCGCGCTGATCCTCCTCCAGGTCACCCTGCGCCTGCCCACGGTCCGCCGCGACAACGTGAAGATCGACTACCTGGGCGCCAGCCTGATCGCCGCCGGGGTCAGCGTGCTGCTCATCTGGATCTCCTTCGTCGACGACTCGTTCGCCTGGGTCTCCTGGCAGAGCGCGGCGATGGTGGGCGGCTCGGTCCTGCTGCTCGCCCTGGCGGTCTGGGTGGAGGCGCGGGCTGACGAGCCGGTGGTCCCGCTCGACCTGGTCCGCCAGCGCACCACCGCCCTGGCCATCCTCGGCAGCCTCGCGGTCGGCATGGCCATGTTCGGCGGCGCCGTCTTCCTCGGCCAGTACTTCCAGATCGGCCGCGGCTACAGCCCGACGGAGGCCGGGTTGCTCACCATCCCGATGATGGCCGGCGTCCTCGGCTCGTCGATCGTCGCCGGTCGCCTGATCACCAGGACCGGGAAGATCAAGCCCTACATCCTCGTCGGGGCGGTCGTGCTCGTCGCCGGTTTCGCCCTGCTCGGCACCATCGACCACGAGACGTCGCTGGTGCTGGTCGGCGCGGCCATGTTCATCGTGGGCGTCGGGGTCGGCATGACCATGCAGAACCTCGTCCTCGCCGTGCAGAACACCGTCTCCCTCAAGGACATCGGCTCGGCCAGCTCCACCGTGGCGTTCTTCCGCTCCCTCGGCGGCACCATCGGGGTGTCGGTGCTCGGCGCGGTCCTCGCCCGCCGGGTCACCGAGCAGATCACCACGGACCTCGCCGCCGCGGGCATGCCCACCTCCGGCGGGGGGACCGGCAGCCTCAACATCGACGCCATGCCGGCCGCGGTCCAGCAGATCGTCCGGGCCGCGTACGGCGACGCCACCGGACACATCTTCCTGATCTCCGCGGCCATCGCCGTCGTCGGCGTCCTCGCGGCGGCCCTGCTCAAGCCGGTCACCCTGCGCACCAGCCTGGACCTGCCGGACGCCGCCACCTCGGCGGCCGTCGCCGCCGACGCCGTCGACGGCGCTCCCGCCTTCGACCAGGTGGACGTGGACGCCGTGGCGAAGGAGTCGTCGGCCCGCCGCTGAGGTCCGCCCCACGTCAGCAGGGGCCGCCGCCGTAGGAAGACGGCGGCGGCCCCGTTCGTCGGCGGGGAGGTGGAGCCGGTGTCGGGCCCGCGCACCCTGCGCGACGGTCGCGTGGTCGAGGGCGACGCGGCCTGTTCCGCCACGGGTGCGGCGGACGCGGGAAACACGTCGGGGAGGGACGGTCACCGTCCCTCCCCGACGTCGACCGGGCCGCCTCAGGACAGGAACTTGTCCAGGGCCGCCTCGATGGTGCCGGAGTCCGGCGCCGCGTACGACTTCATGGTGTTCTTGTTGTACGAGATGAAGCTCGGGCACCGGTTCGCCGGGGCGCTCACGGTGCCGCCGTCGCCGATCTTCTCGCCGGTCTTCGCCGCGTAGAAGGTCAGCTCGTAGCGCGACGAGATGTAGTCGATGGTGACCTGCTTGTCGGAGCTGTCCTTGTACTGGCACTTGCGGGGCGTGCCCTCGCTGCCCTCCACGAACTTCAGGCAGCCGACCACGGAGACCGACTCGAAGTCGGCGCTCTTGGCGTAGTACGGCTTGTTCGAGGCGATCGACTTCGACGACCAGAACGTCAGCCGGTCGGGGTTGTTCGAGAAGACGTACGCCTTGGCGCCGGACGCGCCGTTGTAGGGCGCCGCGTTGAGGATCTGGCTGCCCTCGCAGACGTCGCCCAGGTCGCTGGAGTAGCGGGCGGTCACCGCGTTGTTGCTGTTGCCGGGGTCCTGCGACTCGGACTGCCCGGGGGTGGGGGTGGCGTCGGTGCCGGGCTCGCTGGACCCGCTCGGGGTGGCGGACGCGACCGGAGTGGGATCGTCGTCGTCGTTGACGAGGACGAACCCGACGCCGGCGCCGCAGAGCACGAGCAGGACCACCACGGCGGCGGCGGACAGGCCGATGATCAGGCCCTTGTTCGACTTCTGCGGCGGCGGGACCGGGGCCCCGAACTGCGGTGGCTGCCCTGGCTGGCCGTATCCGGGGTACCCGCCCTGCGGGGCCGGGTACCCACCCTGCGGGGCCGGGGGCCCGCTCCACGGGTTGACGTTCGGATCCGGCTGCCCTCCGTACGGAGGGTGACTGTCGGTCATCTGAAGCCCTTATCGATGTCGATGTGTGCCCAGGCACGGGGATCATGCAACAGGGTAGTGAGCGCTCCAAATCTCGACAGTTGCCGGCGATCAGGTCGAGGCCCGGGTCATAGCCGCCAAGAACCGGCGATCACCGTCCGTGTAGGAGGCGGCTGCCCTAAGTCGACGGGGGTCGGCGGCGGCCCGGTGGCGTCGGAGAGGCGGATCCGGGCCGTGCGGCGGGATTCCGCGCCCTGCACCGCTCAAGTGTGGACGCCGCGCCGGGCGCGCCTGCCCCGTGACGAGGATCACTCATGCTGCCGGTCCGCGATGTGGGCGGCGCCGCGCGGCCGGGCGCCTCGGTCGGCCCGCCGTGTCGCCCGCCGCCGGGCGCGGGGTGTCGCCGCCGTCGCCGCGTAGCCGTCGCCGCCGTCGCCGCGTGGCCGTCGCCGTGGTGGCCGCTCGGTCCGTGGCTCCGGGCGGCCGTAGATGTCGACGTATCTCAATTGGATCTTGTTCGCGCAAGTCTTTCACGTGCGGTTCTTCAACATCGTCCTCACATCGTGAACACCAAGAAAATATACGAAGATGAATATGATGGCTAAGGTTTCCTCATCGTCCACCGCCTGCCGGGTGCGCCACGAGCCACCCGAAGGCCACGACAGTAGGAGGACCGGGAGATGACGCTCCCTCGCACTCGACGGCGTATCCTCGCCGGCGCGGTCGGCGTGTTCGCCAGCGCCGCCATGGTCACCACCATGATCGGCGCCCCGGCGACAGCCGCCCCCGGAACCGGCGAGATCCGCAGCGCCGGCGGCGCGACGGCCGTGGCCGACAGCTACATCGTGGTGCTCAAGGACAGCAGCGTCGGCGGTCGCGCCGGCACCCGGCAGGCCGAGGTGCGCAGCAGCGCCGGCTCGCTGGCCGCGCGTTTCGGCGGGACGGTCGGGCACGTCTACGGCGACGCGCTCAACGGCTTCGAGGTGCGGCTGTCGGAGCAGGCCGCCAAGCGCCTCGCCGCGCACCCCGCCGTCGACTACGTCGAGCAGAACCACACCGTGACGACGACCGCCACCCAGTCCAACCCGCCGTGGGGTCTGGACCGCATCGACCAGCGGGCCCTGCCGCTCAGCCGCACGTACACCTACAACAGCAGCGGCACCGGCGTCACCGCGTACATCATCGACACCGGCATCCGGACCACCCACGTCGACTTCGCCGGCCAGGCCGTCGACGGCTACGACGCGATCGACAACGCGCTGCCGGCCGCCGACTGCAACGGCCACGGCACGCACGTCGCGGGCACCGTCGGCGGCAACACCTACGGCGTCGCGAAGAACGTCCGGCTGGTGGCCGTGCGGGTGCTGAACTGCCAGGGCAGCGGCACCTGGGCGCAGGTCATCGCCGGCATCAACTGGGTGACGTCGAACCACCAGGCGGGCCAGGCCGCGGTGGCGAACATGAGCCTCGGCGGCTCCTACAACAGCTCCCTGAACACCGCCGTGGCGAACTCCATCGCCGACGGCATCACCTACGCCGTGGCCTCCGGCAACTCGAACGCCAACGCCTGCAACTACTCGCCGGCCTCGGTCCCGACGGCGCTCACCGTCAACGCCTCGCAGAGCAACGACGCGCGGGCCTCGTTCTCCAACTGGGGCACCTGCACCGACCTGTTCGCCCCCGGCGTGGGCGTCCTGTCGGCCTGGTCCACCAGCGACACCGCCACCTCGTCCATCAGCGGCACCTCGATGGCCTCGCCGCACGTCGCGGGCGCGGCTGCCCGGGTGCTCAGCGTCAACCCGGGCTGGACGCCCGCCCAGGTCCACTCGTACCTGGTCAGCCAGGCCACGACCAACGTGATCACCAACCCGGGCAGCGGCTCGCCGAACCGCCTGCTCTACCTCGCTCCGACCTTCTGACCCTCCGGCGCCGGTGGCCTGACGGCTCCGGCGGGAACGGTCGCACCGGCCCCGAGGCGTCCCGCCCCGGGGCCGGCCCGCGTCCGGGCCGCTCTTCGCCGCCTGCGGAGTCGTCCGCCCAGGTCCGGGCGCCGGTCGGTGCGAGGCCGCCGTCCCGCGGCCGTCCGCGCGCCGGCAGACTTGCCGGATGTCATCGACGATGCTGGTGGTCGGCCCGGAGTTGGCCGCCGCCCTGGTCGCCCTGGCCGTGGTGGCGGCCGTCGTGGTCCGGGCCGGTGGGCTCGGGCACGGCCGGCAGGTGCTGGTCGCCGCGGCCCGCGCCGCGATCCAGTTGGCGGCCGTGTCGCTGCTGATCACCGCGATCGTGGTGTCGCTGTGGGCGACGGCGGCCTTCGTCGTCCTGATGTGCGCGGTGGCGGCGGCCACCTCCGGCCGGCGGATCACCGGCCGGTGGGACTGGTGGGCGGGCGTGCCGATCGCGGCGGGGAGCATGGCCGTGGTGGCGGGGCTGCTGTCCGCGGGGCTCGTGCCGATGCGGGGGATCGCCGTCATCCCGGTGGCCGGAATCCTCATCGGCGGGGCGATGACCGCGACGTCGCTGGCGGGCCGGCGGGTGCTGGACGAACTGACCGCCCGTGGGGGAGAGGTGGAGGCCGCCCTGGCGTTGGGACTGCCGGCACGGGAGGCCGTCCTGCTCGTGTGCCGTCCGGTGGCCGGGCAGGCGCTGGTGCCGGCGCTCGACCAGACCCGCACGGTGGGCCTGGTGACGCTGCCGGGCGCGTTCGTCGGCGTGCTGCTGGGCGGCGCCAGTCCCCTCACGGCCGGGATCACGCAGTTGGTCGTGCTGGTCGGGCTCCTCGCGGTGGAGGCGGTCGCGGTCGTCATCACCGTCGAACTCGTGGCCCGCGGCCGGTTGCGTCCGGCCCGGGCGGAGCTGCTCCCGTTCGACCTGCGGGCGGTCGGTGGCGGCCGGCGGGTCCGGACCTGACGCCGGGGGCGGTCCGGACCCGCCGGCCGTCAGACCGGTACGGGGTGATCCGACTCGAACCGGGCCCGGGTCAGGAACGCCAGCTGGGCCCGCTTGTCGGGCATGTCCACCTCGTCGCCGAAGGCGAAGCCCTCCCGCTCCAGCCGGTCCAGTGCGCGCTGGTTGCGTACATCGGGTTCGACCACGATCCGCTGCCGCGTGGGGTCGCTGAACAGGTAGCGGGCGAGGGCGGGGCCGAGGGCGGTGGTGAGGCCGCGCGGCGGGCGGTTGCCGGGCGCGAGCAGCAGGTGCATCCCGACGTCGCCGGGCCGGACGGTGTAGCGCTCGCCGACCGGGTCCGCCTCGGGCTGGTAGGTCTGGAACAGGCCGACCGGCGTGTCGTCGAGCATGATCAGGTACGCGTGGTGGGTGGTGAGCCCGGCGACGAACTCGTAGATCTCCCGCACGTCGTCCACCGAGTACGAACCCATGCCCCAGAACGACGCCCGCGGCTCGGTCACCCAGCCGTGCACCAGTTCCGCGTGGCGCTTCGGGTCCAGCACGACGAGTGACAGCTCGCCGAATCCGGGGATCTTCTCCTGGTAGATCACGATGTCTGTGCTCCTGGTTCCGGGGTGAGTTCTCGCCAGTCGGTGACCACCGGGACCAGCTCGCCGCCGGCCCACAGTGGGAGTTGGTCGGCGAAGTGCGGGTCACCGGGCCGTCCGGAGGCGCCGAACGGCACGACCCAGCGGCTGTCCGCGCGGTCGGTCAGGTCCCACACGTAGCGGGCCACCGGGCCGCGCCAGCACGCGTCGGACACGCCCGGGACGCTGGAGGTGGACAGCACGCAGTCGGTGTCGCCGGCCAGCGCGACCCGTTCCCGCATCGCGCGTACGGCCGCGTCGACCGCCGGCGCCACGCCGAGATGGACCGGGTGCAGCACGTGCCGCCGGCCCCACGGCCCGGGCGGGTCGCCCGCCGCGACGTCCGCCAGCGCACCGGCCGCCGCCGGGGCGACGTCCCCGCCCAGGCGGTGCAGCCCGGCGACCACCCCGTCGAGGGCGTGGCCGATGCGGGCCAGCGGGTCGGTCCACGGCGTGAACAGCGGGTCGAACGCGCTCGGGGCGCGCAGCGGGCGCAGGCAGGGGTGGTCGTGCAGCCGCCGGACCAGGGCCGCGCGCCAGGCGGCGAAGGCGCCGGCGTCCGTGCTGTCGGCCCCCATCCGCCCGTCCCAGGCGAGCAGCCGGTCCCGCAGGCGCCGCGCCGGCTCGCCGAGGTCGTCGGGGTCCAGCCGGTCGAGCACGCCGCGCAGGGTCGCGGCCTCCAGCCGGGTGTCCATGTGCACGGCTGCCGGGCCGGCACCGCCGGCCAGCAGGGCGCGGATGCGGCGGGCGCGGTGCGGCGGGGCGAAGTCGGTGCCGAGGTCGGCGGTGTCGGGGCGCCGGTCGTTGGCGCAGACCGCTGTCCCGTCGACGGCGGTGCGGCGTGGTGGCGCGTAGCCGCCGTGCCACCGGTACCGCGGATCCCAGCCGGGCACCGGCTCCCGCCGGCACCGGTCGTCGCGGATCGGGACGAGCCCCGCGACCAGGTGGACCACCGCCCCGTGCCGGTCCGCGACGAGGACGCTGTTGACCGGCTCGACCCAGTCCCGCAGCGCGTCGGCGACGTCGTCGGCGCTTGTCGCCCGCAGCAGCGGCAGCAGCGCGTCGAAGCCGAGGCGCCCCTCGACCCGGCTCGGGGTGCGCAGGCTGATCGCCTCGCCGGTGTGTCGGTCGAGGTCGACGACCGGCCCCCGGGGCGTCTCGATCACCTCGACGGACTCCGGCTCGCCGCCGCGCACCTCGATCCGCTCGATGTGGCGGTGCGTCGGCGCCCAGCCGTCCGCCTCGCGGACCAGCACCCGGTCGCCGTCGCGGCGTACCTGTTCCCGGTAGAGGTCCTGGTAGTCGGCCATCGCGTTGGTGACCGCCCAGGCCACCTCGCCCGCGTGCCCGAAGTGGGGCAGGCCGGGGACGCCGGGGAACGCGAGGCCGAGCACGTCGAACTCGGGGCAGGCGAGGCGCACCTGCTGGTAGACGCCGGGCAGTTCGAGGATGCGGTGGGGGTCGCCGGCGACGACCGGCGCCCGGCCGGTGACCGGTTCGGCGGGCACCGCCCAGGCGTTGCTGCCCGACCCGCCCGGCCCCTCGACGGCGAACAGGCCGGACGCGGCCGGGCCGAGGGCGCCGGCGACGTGGGCGTGCCACAGCTTGTTGGGGAAGGTGGAGAAGAGCACGTGCTGGACGAGGAAGACGCCCAGCGGCGACCACGGTCGCCACGGGCCCGGCGCGCAGCCGACCGCCGCGAACTCGGGCGCCGCCGCCGCGCCCTCGGCGAGCCCCTCGTTGACCCCGTCCACATAGGCGGTGACCCACCGCCTGGTGTCGGGGGCGAGCCGGTCGAAGCAGCGCCGCGCGGTGTCGTCGAGGCGGGCGCGGCGGGCGAACCTGTCCCAGTCCAGCTCCACGGGGCCGACGTGCTCGGCGAGGCGACCCTCCGAGCGCCACCGCTCGACCTCGATCTGCCAGGCCCGGTCGACGGCGGCCACCCGCCCCTGGAGGCGGGCGAGGTCGTCGACGGTGTCGGCTCGCAGGTGCGGGACGCCCCACCGGTCGCGATAGACGCCGGTCATCGCGGCGTGGGTCGGATGGACGGCCGTGCCGCCTGCCACATGGACATCAACTTAGGTTACCCTCCCCTAACTGGGGCAGACCTTACCTGGAGGGTGCGTGAAGCGGAACTGGGAAGCCCTGGTGCTGAAGGCGATGGGCGGCCGTGACTTCCGGCTGACCGTGCTTGGCGCCGAGTCGGTGGGCGGGAACTACCGCCGCCTGCACATGGACGGCGGCGGGCTGTTGGCGGCGTGCGGCGTGCACCCCACCATGTGGGTCCGGCTGTGGTTCGACAACGACGGCCGCCCGCACCAGCGCGCGTACACCCTCGTCGACCCGGACCCGGCGACGGGCCGGTTCGACCTGGAGTTCGCCATCCACGACGGGTGCGCCGCCCGCTGGGCCGCGGCCGCGAAGCCCGGCGACACCATCGACGCCACCATGCAGGGCAGCGCGTTCAGCCTGCCGGATCCCGCCCCGCGGCACCTGTACCTGGTCGGCGACGCCGCCTCGCTCCCGGCGGTGAACAGCCTGCTCGACGCGGCCCCCGACGTCCCCGCCACGGTCTGGCTGGAGTACGCCGACGACGGCGAGAAGGCCCTGACGCCGCGCGCCCGGGCGGGGCACGAGGTCACGTGGGTGCCGCGTCGCGACGACGGGCGGCACCTGGTCGACACGGTCTGCGCCGCGCTGTCCGCCGCCGACGACGGCGCGCACTACTGGGTGGCCTGCGAGGCGGCCAGCACGCGCGGCATCACCAGGCATGTGCGGCGGACGCTGGGCGTCGGCAAGCACCAGGTCACCTCGCTGGGCTACTGGAGCGCCCGGTGAAGGGTCGGCTCGGCACCCTCACCGCGCTCTACGTCACCCAGTACCTCGGCATCGGCTTCATCACCGTCGGGCTGACCGCCATCCTGCGCGACGGCGGCACCTCCCTCGACGCGCTGGCGCTGCTGCAGTTCGTCGGCCTGGTCTGGCCGGTCAAGTTCCTCTGGGCGCCGATCCTCGACCGGTACGGCTCCCGCCGCCGCGGCCACTACCGGTCCTGGCTGCTGGTGCTCCAGGGCGGCCTGGTGCTGGCCCTGCTGGCGCTGCTGCCGTTCGACCGCCCGGCCGAGCGGCTCGGCCCGGTCGTCGCGATCTGCGTCGCGTACGTGTTCCTCTCCGCGACGCAGGACATCGCCGTCGACGCGGTCGCCGTCCGGCTGCTGTCGGAGCGGGCGCGGGGTGTCGGCAACGGGATCCAGGTAGCCGCGAGCTACGTCGGCAACCTGCTCGGCGGCGGCGCCTGCGTGATCGTCTACGACCGGTTCGGCTGGGTGCCCGCGATCCTGCTGCTGGCCGTGCTGACCGTCGTCGGCCTGCTGGTGGTGTGGCGGTTCCGGGAGCCCGCCCGCGCCGACCGCGTCCGCACGGGCCAGGCGTACCGGGCGCTGCTGTCCGTGTTCGGCCAGCCCGGCTGCCGGTGGTGGACCTTCGGCGTGGTGCCCCTGGTCTACACCGGAGCCGGCGCGGCGTACGCCCTCGTCACGCCGGCCCTGGTCGACGCGGACTGGTCGCTGGAGCGCATCGGCGTGGTGACCGGCGTGGTGACCAGCGTGCCGGCCGTCGCGGCCGGTCTGGTCGCCGGGATCGGGATCGGCCGGTTCGGGCGGGCCGGCGTGCTCGTCGCCGGGGGAGTGGCGCTGGCGGCGTCCACGGCGATGTTGCTGCCGCTGATGAACGGCCGTGCCCCGCTGGGCGGGACGGTCGCCGCGCTGTGCTGCTTCATGGCCGCGTACACGGTCGCCAACGTCGTGCTCTACACGGTCAACATGGACTACTCCCGCCCCGGCACGGGCGGCACGGACTTCACCGTGCTGTCGTCGTTCGGGCTGGTCTGCTCGTTCGTGGCCGCCTCCGTCGCGTTGGCCGCGGCCGGTCAGGTCGGTTATCCCGCGGTGGCGATGGCCGCCGTCGTCCTGGTGGGACTCGGCGTCGCGGTGGGCGTGGCACACCAGCGCCGGTTCCGGCGCCCCGCCGGGGCGGCGCCCGGGGAGCGGGTGTTGGCGACAGCGTCGAACTGAGCGAAATCGATGCGACGCGGCAACATCTTTGACACGAAGTTAGGTTAGGGTAACCTAACTTCGCTCGATCATCGGATCGCGGGCGGCAGGCGACGTCCACGTCCCCTGCCACCGTGTCCACTCCCGACCGCTGAGGACCCGCATGAGCCTGCCCGGATCCACCGTCCAGGCACCGTCGACCGGGGTGACCCCCGGGACGAACGGCGCCCGCGCCCACCTGTTCACCGCCGGTTCGGTCGAGGACTACCGGCGCGTGCTGGCCGCCGGCATCGACCGGGTGGCGACCCGGGTGGCCGGCGCGGACCGGCCGTTCACGGGCGTGACACCGGACGAGCTGGCGCCCCGGATCGCCGGCATCGACCTGGACCGGCCGCTCGGCGACACCGGCGCCGCGCTCGACGAGCTCCAGGACGTCTACCTGCGCGACGCCGTCTTCTTCCACCACCCCCGCTACCTGGCACATCTCAACTGCCCGGTGGTGATCCCCGCGCTGCTCGCCGAGGCCGTGCTCAGCGCCGTCAACTCCTCCCTGGACACCTGGGACCAGAGCGCCGGGGGCACCCTGATCGAGCGCCGGCTGGTCGACTGGACGGCCGAGCGGATCGGCCTGGGGCCGGCCGCCGACGGCGTCTTCACCAGCGGCGGGACGCAGTCCAACCTCCAGGCGATGCTGCTCGCCCGCGAGGAGACCTGCGCCCGGGTGACCGGCCGGGCGACCGGGCAGCAGTCCCGGCCGGAGCTGCTGTCCCGACTGCGCATCATCACCTCGGCGGCCGGCCACTTCAGCGTGCAGAAGGCGGCCAGGCTGCTCGGCCTCGGCGCGGACGCGGTGGTCACCGTGCCCACCGACACCGACCGGCGGATGCGCACGGACGAGCTGGCCCGCCAGATCGACCGCTGCCGCGGCGAGGGGCTGGTGGTGATGGCGGTGGTGGCCACCGCCGGCACCACCGACTTCGGCACCATCGACCCGCTGCCGCAGATCGCCGACGTCTGCGCGGCGGCCGGCGTATGGCTGCACGTCGACGCCGCGTACGGCTGCGGGCTGCTGGTGTCGCCGACCCGGCGGCACCTGCTCGACGGCATCGAACGGGCCGACTCGGTCACCGTCGACTACCACAAGTCGTTCTTCCAGCCGGTCAGCTCCAGCGCCCTGCTGGTGCGCGACCGGCGGGTGCTGCGGCACGCCACCTGGCACGCCGACTACCTCAATCCCGCCCGGATGGTCGAGCAGCGCATCCCCAACCAGGTCGACAAGAGCATCCAGACCACCCGCCGCTTCGACGCGCTGAAGCTCTGGCTGACCCTGCGGATCATGGGGCCGGACGCCATCGGCGCGCTCTTCGACGAGGTGGTGGACCGGGCCGCCGACGCCTGGCGACTGCTCACCGAGGATCCCCGCTTCGAGGTGGTCACGCGGTCGCAGCTCAGCACCGTGGTCTTTCGCTACCTGCCGAGCGGCCCCGGCCGCGACCTCGTCGACGACGCCAACCTGTACGCCCGCGAGGCGCTGGCGGCCTCCGGCGCCGGGCTGGTCGCCGGGACCAGGGTCGACGGCGCGCACCACCTCAAGTTCACCCTGCTCAACCCCGAGACCACGCTGGACGACATCGCCCACGTCCTCGACCTCGTCGCCGACCACGCCGGCTGGTACGCGCGCACCAGGGCGACCGCCGAGCTGACCTGCCCCGTCGGCTGACGACCCGTCCCCGCTCTGGAGATAACCGCATGTCGACGCACGACTTCATCGCCGTCGGGCTGGGCCCGTACAACCTGGGCCTGGCCTGCCTGACCGAACCGATCGAGGACCTCGACGGCCTCTTCCTGGAGGCGCGGGACACCTTCAGCTGGCATCCCGGGATGCTGCTGGAGTCGACCCGCCTCCAGACGCCGTTCATCGCCGACCTGGTCACACTCGCCGACCCGACCTCCCCCTACTCCTTCCTGGCCTACCTCAAGGAGTCGGGGCGGCTCTACCCGTTCTACATCCGGGAGAGCTTCTTCCCGCTGCGCAGCGAGTACGACGACTACTGCCGCTGGGCCGCCGGCAAGCTCCGCGGCGTCCGCTTCGGACAGCGGGTCACGTCCGTCGAGTTCGACCCTGGTGACGAGCACTACGTCGTGCGGGCCACGGTGACCGCCACGGGGGAGCAGGCCACGTACCGGGCCCGGCACCTCGTGCTCGGCACCGGCACCCCGCCGCACGTGCCCGACGCCTGCCGGGGGCTCGGCGGCGACGCGATCCACAACTCGCAGTACCTGGAGCACCGGGCGGCGCTGCGCGCCAAGCGCAGCATCACCGTCGTCGGCAGTGGGCAGAGCGCGGCCGAGATCTACCACGACCTGCTCGGCGACATCGACGCCTGCGGCTACCAGCTGAACTGGGTCACCCGGTCGCCCCGGTTCTTCCCGCTCGAATACACCAAGTTGACCCTGGAGATGACCTCGCCGGACTACGTGGACTACTTCCACGCCCTGCCGGAGGCGACCCGCTACCGGCTGGAGTCCGCGCAGAAGGGGCTGTTCAAGGGCATCAACGCCGACCTCATCAACGACATCTACGACCTGCTCTACGCCAAGAGCATCGGCGGCCCGGTCCGCACCCGGTTGCTGACCAACACCGCGCTGACCACCGCCGCGTACGACGAGCCGAGCGGGACGTACGCGCTGGGGCTGCGCAACGTCGAGCAGGACCGCGACTTCACCCTGGACACCGAGGGTCTCGTGCTCGCCACCGGCTACCACTACCGGGTCCCGGAGTTCCTCGAGCCGGTGCGCGACCGCATCCGCTGGGACGACCACGGCCGCATCGACGTGGCCCGCAACTACAGCATCGACCACACCGGCCGGGGCATCTTCCTGCAGAACGCCGGCACCCACACGCACAGCATCACGTCACCCGACCTGGGCATGGGCCCGTACCGCAACTCGTGGATCATCCGGGAGCTGCTCGGCCGCGAGCACTACCCGGTCGAGAAGAGCATCGCCTTCCAGGAGTTCGGCGTACCGGCCGGAGCCACGTCGTGACCGAGATCGTCCACCGCCGCGTCGACGGCCGGCTCGGCGAGTTCGCGCTGCGTACCCTCGACCCGGACGCCGACGCCGCGCTGCTGCACCGCTGGGTGACCCACCCGAAGGCGGCGTTCTGGCTGATGCAGGACGCCGACGTGGCCCGGGTCGCGCAGGAGTACCGGCGGATCGCCGCCCACCCGCACCACGACGCGTTCCTCGGCCTGCACGAGGGACGGCCCGCCTTCCTCGCCGAGCGGTACGACCCCGCCCGCGTCGAACTCGTCGGCCTGTACGACGCGGTCGACGGCGACGTCGGCATGCACTTCCTCTGCGCACCCACCGACGCGCCCGTGCACGGCTTCACCCGCGCGGTGATCACCACCGTGCTGGCGTGGCTGTTCGCCGACCCGGCCACCCGGCGGGTCGTCGTGGAGCCCGACGTGCGCAACACGGCGGTGCACGCGCTCAACGCGGCCGTCGGCTTCACCGTCGTCGGCCCGATCGCCAAGCCGGAGAAGGACGCGCTGCTCAGCGTCTGCACCCGCGCCCAGTTCGAGGCCGCGACCGGCGCGACAGACATCCACCCCGCCGCAACCCGAGGAGACCTGCCCGCGTGAATCCCTCCGCATCCGTGGCCCACCTGACGCCGGCGAGCTGGGCCCGCGCCAACCGGCTGCTGGTCCGCAAGGCCCTGGCCGAGTTCGCCCACGAACGGCTGCTCGCACCCCAGCCGGTCCCCGCCGACGCGGACGGCCCGGCGGCGGGGGAGCGCCGGTACGAGGTGCGCGGCGACGGCGGCGACGTGGTCTACCGGTTCACCGCGGGCCTGCTGGCCCTGGACCACTGGCGGATCGACGCCGACAGCATCACCCGCCACCGCGGCGACACCGAGCTGCCGCTGGACGCCCTCGACTTCTGCCTCGACCTGCGCGGCGCGCTGGGCCTGCGCGACGAGATCCTCCCCGTCTACCTGGAGGAGATCAGCTCCACCCTCGCCAGCACCGCGTACAAGCTCGACAAGCCGGCGGTCAGCGCCGCCGACCTCGCCCGCGCCGACTTCCAGACCATCGAGACCGAGATGACCGAGGGCCACCCGGGCTTCGTGGCGAACAACGGCCGCATCGGCTTCGGCATCGACGAATACCACGCGTACGCGCCGGAGGCCGCCCGCCCGGTCCGGCTGTTCTGGCTGGCCGCGCACCGGGACCGGACGACCTTCACCTGCGCCGCCGACCTCGACTACGACACCCTGCTCCGCGCCGAACTCGGCGACGACACCCTCGCCGCCTTCGCGGGCACCCTGACCGGGCTCGGCCTCGACCCGGCCGACTACCTGCTCATCCCGGTGCACCCGTGGCAGTGGTGGAACCGGATCTCCGTCACGTTCGCCGCCGAGGTGGCGCAGCGCCGGCTGGTGTGCCTCGGGCCCGGCCCGGACGAGTACCTCGCCCAGCAGTCCATCCGCACCTTCTTCAACGTCACCGACCCGACCCGGCACTACGTCAAGACGGCGCTGTCCGTGCTGAACATGGGCTTCCTGCGGGGGCTGTCCGCCGCGTACATGGAGGCCACCCCGGCGATCAACGACTGGCTCGCCGACCTGATCGACGGCGACGAGATCCTCAAGCGCACCGGGTTGACCATTATCCGCGAGCGGGCCGCCATCGGGTACCGGCACCTGGAGTACGAGGCGGCGACCGACCGGTACTCCCCGTACCGGAAGATGCTGGCCGCGCTGTGGCGGGAGAGCCCGGTGCCCGGCCTGGAGCCGGGCCGGCGACTGGCCACCATGGCGTCCCTGCTGCACACCGACCGCGGCGGCCGGTCGTTCGCCGCCGCGCTGATCGCGCAGTCCGGGCTGGCGCCGCAGGTGTGGCTACGCCGCTACCTCGACGCCTACCTCACCCCGCTGCTGCACAGCTTCTACGCCCACGACCTGGCCTTCATGCCGCACGGCGAGAACGTCATCCTCGTCCTTGACGGCGGGACGGTCGAGCGGGCCATCTTCAAGGACATCGCCGAGGAGATCGTGGTGATGGACCCGGACGCCGACCTGCCCCCGCAGGTGGGGCGGGTGCGCGCCGACGTGCCCGAGGACATGAAGCTGCTGTCGATCTTCACCGACGTCTTCGACTGCTTCCTGCGCTACCTCAACGCGATCCTGGTCACCGAGGGCGTGCTGGACGAGGAGACCTTCTGGCGCACCGTCGCCCGGTGCGCGGCCGACTACGCCGACAGCGTCCCGCACCTGGCCGAGCGGCTGCGGCGTTACGACCTGTTCGCCCCGGAGTTCGCGCTGTCCTGCCTCAACCGGCTCCAGCTGCGCAACAACCGGCAGATGGTCGACCTCGCCGACCCGTCGGCCGCGCTGCAACTGGTCGGCACCCTGGCCAACCCCATCGCCCGCTTCGCGCCGACCCGATGACCGCCACGACTGTCGCGCCCGCCGGCGGGACAGCCGTCGGCGGCGCGGGCGGCCGGGTGCGGGGCCGGTGGCTGATCCTCGGCGTGCTCTGCCTCGCCCAGGTCACCGTGGTGCTCGACAACACGGTGCTGACCGTGGCCATCCCGGTGCTCACGACCGAGCTGTCCGCCAGCACCGCCGACGTCCAGTGGATGATCAACGCGTACGCCCTGGTCCAGTGCGGCCTGCTGCTCACCGCGGGCAGCGCCGCCGACCGGTACGGCCGCCGTCGGATGCTGCTGGCCGGTCTCGTGCTGTTCGGGCTCGGGTCGCTGGCGGCCGGGCTCGCGCAGTCCGGCGGCCAGCTGATCGCCGCCCGGGCCGGGATGGGGATCGGCGGGGCGCTCCTGGTCACCGCCACCCTCGCGGTGGCGATGCAGGTCTTCGACGACGCCGAGCGGTCCCGCGCGATCGGGCTCTGGGCCGCGGCGAGCGCGCTGGGGTTCGCAGCCGGGCCGCCGTTCGGCGGGCTCGTCCTCGCCCACCTGCCCTGGGGGGCGATCTTCCTGGTCAACGTCCCGATCGTGCTGGTCTGCCTGGTGGCGGCGTGGGTGCTGGTGCCGGAGTCGCGCCGCCCGACCGGCGGGCGCCTCGACCTGGGCGGGGTGCTGCTCTCCACGGCGGGCCTGACCGCGGTGGTCTACGCGATCATCGCGGGGCCGGAGCGGGGCTGGACGGCCGCCCCGGTGCTGGGCGCGGCCGGTGCCGGGGTCGTCCTCCTCGCCGCCTTCGTGGCCTGGGAGCGGCGGGTCGCCGATCCGATGCTGGACATGCACTTCTTCCGCAGCCGCCGCTTCGTGGGCGCGGTCTCCGGGGTCGTCCTGATCACCTTCGGCGCCACCGGCGCGCTGTTCCTGCTGACCCAGCACCTCCAGTTCGTGCGCGGCTACCCGGCCTGGGAGGCGGGGCTGCGGATGGTGCCGTTCGCGCTCTCCATCGTCCTGCTCAACGTGGCCGGCGTCGCCGTCCGGGTGATCCGCCGGCTCGGGCTGCCCCGGTCGATCGCGCTCGGGATGACGCTGCTCGCCGGCGGACTCGCCCTCATCACCCACGCCCCGACGGACGGCTACGGGGTGCTGCTGCCGGGGCTGCTCGTGATGGGCGCCGGCTGCGCCGTGGCGAACCCGGCCATCGTCGAGGCGGTGATGAGCGCGATCCCGCCGGAGAAGGCCGGGGCCGGGGCGGGGGTGGACGGCACCATGACGGAGGTCGGCAGCAGCCTCGGCGTCGCCGTGCTCGGCGCGATCCTGAACGCCCGGCTCGCCGCCCTGCTGCCCGCCGCGCTGGCCGGCGCCGGGTCGTTCCCCGCCGCTCTGGCGGCCGCCGGGACCGAGGCGGAACGCGGGCTCGTCGCCGGCGCGTTCCGCTCCGCGCTGGAGACCGGCCAGACGGTGGGCGCGGTGGCCGTCTTCGCCGGCGGCTGCGTCGCCGCCGCGCTGCTGCGCCGGGCCGAGCGGGCCGGCTGAGCCGGCGTCCTCCGGCCGACCGCGCCGACGCCGCCACGCCCGGTGGCGTCGGCGTCAGGCCGGTGGCGTCGGCGTCAGGGTCGGCGGAGCGTCCGCAGCGCGCCGGCCCAGGCGACGACCTGGTCCAGCATGGTGCTGACGGCCTCCTCGTGGTGGGCCGCCGGCCGGAAGTCACGGAAGTTCACGAAGTCGGTCGTCAGGGAGAGCGCGACCTGCGACCGGACGTCGGCCACCCCGAGCTGCCCGAGCACCAGCCGCAGGTGCTCGGCCGCGCGGGTGCCGCCGTGCACGCCGTAGCTGACGAGACCGGCGGACTTGTGCTGCCACTCCTGGAAGAGGAAGTCGACGGCGTCCTTCAGCGCGCCCGGGATCGAGTGGTTGTACTCCGGGGTGACGAAGACGAACCCGTCGAACCCGGCCACCGTCGCCGCCCACCGGCGTACGGCCGGACGCGTCGACGGCGCCATCGACGGCGGCAGCACCTCGTCGAAGTGCGGCAGGCGGTAGTCGGCGATGTCGACCAGCTCGACGGTGAGGTCGGCCCGCTTGGCGGCGAGGTCCCGCACCCAGCGCGCCACGACGTCGGCCTTGCGTCCGGGCCGCGTACTGCCGACGACGACACCGATCCTGACCATGGTTGATCTCCTCTACGGGGTGGGGACGGGGCTGGCGGGGGCCGGCGCGGCGTTCAGGCCCCGGGCCAGCTCCACCGCGCCGTGCAGGGACGACAGGCCGCCGAGGGCGGCGGGGAGCACCGGCGGCGCCGGACGGCCGGGGCGGCCCGCCGACCGGGCATGCTCGGCGACGAGCGGGACGAAGCCGGGCAGCCCGGCGGCGAACCCGCCGCCGACGATCGCCGCCGCCGGGTCCAGCAGTTCGCCGAGGCTGACCACCGCCGCCGCCAGGGCGCGGCAGCTCGCGTCGACCGCGTGGAGCGCCCAGTCGCGGCCCTCGCGCAGCCCGTCGCGCAGGTCGTCGAAGCTCACCTCAACTCCCCGAGCGTCGGCAGCCCGGCGCAGGGTGGCCGGACCGGACGCGACCGACTGGAGGCAGCCGCGCCGGCCGCAGTCGCAGCGCGGACCGTCGAGGGCGACGACCATGTGCCCGATCTCCGCCGAGGACCGGCCCGGCACGGGCCGTCCCGCCAGCACCACGCCGCCGCCGATGCCGGTGCCGACGCCCAGGTAGACCACGTCGTCGTGGCCGGCGTGCCGGGCCTCCGCCAGCGCCGCGAGGTCACCGTCGTCGGCGACGGCCGTCGCCGCGCCGGGGAAGAGCCGATTCAGGGCGTCGGTGAGGTCCAGGCCGGCCCAGCTCGGCCGGCCGGGCCATGTCGTGACGGCGCCCGCCGCGTCCGTGGTCGCCGGCATCGCCACCCCGACCGCGCCGACCGGCCCCCACGCGTCGCGCAGCCGGGTCACCTCGGCGGCCAACGCGGCCAGGTCGGCGGCCGCGTCGGCGCCGTGCGGCCAGCGGAAGGTCCGGTCGTACGCCGGCCGGCCGGCCGCCTCGGCGCGCAGCGCCACCTTGGTGCCGCCGACGTCGACGCCGAGTACTCCAACAGCGCTTTGCCCGTCGGGCCCGGGGCGCTGCGGGTCGGGCCCGGCGGTGGGACGCTGCGGGTCGGGCACGGCGACTCAGCCCTTGAGCACGTGGAGGACCACCAGTGCCACCGCGGCGACGGCGAAGACCACCGGCGTCAGGGTCTCGGCGGCCGGGTCCTTCGCGCGGGCGTGGTAGACCACTGCGCCGACCATCTGCAGGGCGATGCCGACGGCCGCCGCGATGCCCAGCGGCGCCCAGAGCAGCCCGAGCAGCAGACCGGCGATCGCGGCGATCTCCAGCACCCCGAGCACGCGGGTCAGGCCGGGGGAGACGCCCAGGTGGTCCATTCGCTGGCGCATCTGCGCCTTTCCGGTCAGCTTCGGCACGGCGGTGCCCAGGAAGACTGCGGCGAGGATGGCGGTCAGGACGATGACGGGAATGTGCACCTGAGGTCCTTCGGGTGAGGTGGGAGGATGCGGACGACCGTACCGGCGCCGGATCGGCCCGGCAGACGGCGGAGGGCGCCGCGCGGAGCCCTCACCGGACGGTCGCGACGAGGGCGCGGGCGGCCAGCCGGTAGCCCAGCGACCCGAGCCCGACGATGACGCCGCTGGCCAGCGGGGCGATGACCGAGTCGTGCCGGAAGCTCTCCCGGGCCCAGACGTTGGACAGGTGCACCTCGATGAAGGGCCGCGGATAGTTGGCCAGCGCGTCGCGCAGGCTCCAGCCGGCGATCATCAGCGCGCCCGGGTTGACGATGGCGCCGACGGTGTCGTAGCGGTTCTGGATCGCGCGGATCAGGGCGCCCTCGCAGTCGTGCTGCTCGGCCACCACCCGCCAGCCCTGCGCGGCGACCTCCTCGCCGACCGCCCGCTCGATGTCGTCGAGGGTGTCGGTGCCGTAGATCTCCGGCTCCCGCCTGCCGAGGATGCCCAGGTTCGGGCCGTTCAGCAGCAGCACGTCCGACACGCTTCACCTCGCGGGGGCGCGGGTCCTGTCCCGGCAGAACCCGATGAGTGGTCTGGTCCTCTGCAGTCTTACTGCGCGGCCGGCGGGGGGGCGACCCGGCGACAGCTCGCGCGCGGGTGGAGTAAGGGGTACGTAGGGGCTGTTAGGGGCGGTGACCCGACGTCCGGTTCGGTTACCGTCCTCCGTGCTGAAGCGATGCCGCCGGCTCCACGGGGGCGTCACCTACCTCGAACCGGCCATCCGGCGCCCCGGTGCGCCCGGACCGCGTACCGGCGGTCCCGGGTCGTCCCGCCCGATGTCCGGCAAAGCCCCTGGTCTGCCCGAGTTGGGAAGTGGGAAGTCATGAGTGGTCAGCCCTCGACGGTGTCGGAGTTCCCCGAGTGGCCGCAGTTCGGTGACGAGGAGCGCGCCGGACTGATCCGCGCCCTCGAGCAGGGCCAGTGGTGGCGGATGGGCGGCAGCGAGGTCGACTCCTTCGAGCAGGAGTTCGGCACCTACCACGGCACGCCGCACGCGCTCGCCGTCACCAACGGCACCCATGCCCTCGAGGTTGCCCTGGAGGTGCTCGGCGTCGGCCCCGGCACCGAGGTGATCGTCCCCGCCTTCACGTTCATCTCGTCGTCGCTGGCCGCGCAGCGCCTGGGCGCCGTCGCCGTGCCGGTCGACGTCAACCTGGACACCTACAACATGGACCCGGCCGCGGTCGAGGCCGCCATCACGCCGCGCACCAAGGTCATCATGCCGGTGCACATGGCCGGCCAGTTCGCCGACATGGACGCGCTGAGCAAGCTCGCCGCCGACGCCGGGGTGGCGCTGCTCCAGGACGCCGCGCACGCCCAGGGCGCGCAGTGGCAGGGCAAGCGGGCCGGAGAACTCGGCTCGGTGGCCGCGTTCAGCTTCCAGAACGGCAAGCTGATGACCGCCGGCGAGGGCGGCGCGATCCTCTTCCCCGACGAGGAACTGCGCGAGCGGGCGTTCCTCGTGCACAGCTGCGGCCGGCCCCGCACCGACCGGGACTACCTGCACAGCACCACCGGCTCGAACTACCGGATGGGCGAGTTCACCGCCGCCGTGCTGCGCGCCCAGCTGGGCCGGCTGGACGAGCAGATCGCGGTACGCGAGCAGCGCTGGCCACTGCTGGCCAGCCTGCTCGCCGAGGTTCCCGGCGTCGTCCCGCAGGCCACCGACCCGCGCACCGACCGTAACCCGCACTACATGGCCATGTTCCGGGTCCCCGGGATCACCATGGAGCGCCGCCGCGCCGTGGTGGACGCGCTGATCGCGCGGGGCGTCCCCGCGTTCGTGGCGTTCCGGGCCATCTACCGGTGCGAGGGCTTCTGGAAGGCCGGCACCCCCGACGAGTCGGTCGAGGCGATCGCGGCCCGCTGCCCCAACGTCGAGCAGATCCACGCCGACTGCATCTGGCTGCACCACCGCACCCTGCTCGGCACCGAGCAGCAGATGCACGAGATCGCGGCCGTGCTCGCCGACGTCCTCGCCGGATGACCGGCCTGCCCCCGGCCGCCGCGACCGACCGCCCGGTGCGAGTCGCGGTGGCCGGCCTCGGGTGGGCCGGGCGCGAGATCTGGCTGCCCCGGCTCGCCGCGCACCCGGGCTTCACGGTGACCGCCGTGGTCGACCCGGAGCCCGGCGTCCGCGACCGGGCCCGCGACAGCCACCACGTCCCCGCCGCGTACGCCGACATCGACGAACTGCCGGCCGGCGCGGTCGACCTGGTGGTCGTCGCCGTGCCGAACCACCTGCACGCCGCCGTCGCCGCCCGGCTGCTGCGCCGGGGCGTACCGGTGTTCCTGGAGAAGCCGGTCTGCCTGACCTCCGCCGAGGCGACCCTGCTCGCGGATGCGGAGCGCGCAGGCGGCGCGGTGCTGCTCGCCGGCAGCGCCGCCCGCTACCGGGCCGACGTCCGGGCGCTGGCCGACGCGGCCGGCGAACTGGGCCCGATCCGGCACGTCGACGTGGCCTGGGTACGCGCGCGGGGCGTGCCCGACGCCGGCGGCTGGTTCACCCGGCGCGACCTCTCCGGCGGCGGCGCGCTGGTGGACCTCGGCTGGCACCTGCTCGACACGGTGCTGCCGATGCTCGGCCAGACCCGGGTCACCCACGCCGTCGGCAGCGTCTCCGACGACTTCGTCAACGACGGCGCGGCTCACGCGGCCTGGCGCAGCGAGGCCGACACCGCCGGCCACGCCCCCGGCGACGTCGAGGACACCGCCCGCGGTTTCCTGCTCACCGACACCGGCGCGTCCGTCACCCTGCACGCGTGCTGGGCCTCGCACGAGGCGCTGGACCGCACCACCATCACGGTGCACGGCGCGGCCGGTTCGGCGACGCTGCGCTGCACGTTCGGATTCAGCCCGAACCGGGACCCGGAGCCGGTGCTGACCCGCACCCGCGACGGCGAGGCCGTCCGGCTGCCGCTGTCCGCCGAGCCGATCGGCGCCGAGTACGACCGTCAGCTCGACGCCCTGCCCGGCCTGCTCGCCGACCCCGCCAGCCGGGGTGCGGCCGTGGCCGAGGCCCGCCGGACCATCGACATCATCGAACGCATCTACCACTGCGCCCGGCCCACCATGCCGGATCGGCAGTACGCCCTCGCGGGCGACAGCGGCCGGTGAGAACCACCGGCGACCTCATTCGCCCCGGGGAGCAGCCATGAGCCAATCACCGTCCACGGTCGACGCTCCGTCGTCCGGCGTAACCCGCCCCGCTCCGGTACGGGGGCCGATCCGGGCCGTCGTGTTCGACCTCGACGGCGTCGTGGTCGACAGTTCGGCCGTGATGCGGGAGGCGTTCAGTATCGCGTACGCCGAGGTGGTGGGCGACGGGCCGGCCCCGTTCGAGGAGTACAACCAGCACATGGGCCGGTACTTCCCGGACATCATGCGGCTCATGGGGCTGCCGCTGGAGATGGAGGAGCCGTTCGTCCGGGAGAGCTACCGGATGGCCCACCTGGTGCCGCTGTTCCCTGGAGTACGGGAGACGCTGGAAACGCTGCACGGCCGGGGCATCAAGATGGCCATCGCCACCGGCAAGAGCGGCCCGCGGGCGCGCTCGCTGCTCGACACGCTCGGGGTGCTCGGTCTGTTCGACCACGTGATCGGCTCCGACGAGGTGGCCCGGCCGAAGCCGGCGCCAGACATCGTGCTCCAGGCGCTGGGGCTGATGGACGTGCCGGCGCACCAGGCCATGATGGTCGGAGATGCGGTGATCGACCTGCTGAGCGGGCGGGAGGCCGGGGCGACGACGGTGGCCACGACGTGGCACGGCGGGGATGCGAGTGGGTTGTTGGCCGCCGGGCCGGACCTGGTCGCGCATGCGCCGAGGGATCTGCTCGCACACTGCCCGTCGGCCCTCGTCCCCTGACTCACTCCATCGGACTCTGCGCCAGCCGTCGGCCGTAGGGCACCTGGCGGGCGTACCAGCCGAGCTGCATCCGGGTCTCCACCCCCGCCAGGTCCATCAGGTGGCGCAGGCGCCGTTGCAGGGTGCGCAGGGACAGGTCGAGCTGGGCGGCGACGACCTGGTCGGTGAGCCCGGCCAGCAGCAGCGTCAGGATCCTGCGGTCCAGGTCGGTCGGACCGTCGGTGCCGGCTCTGGCGGCTTCGGTCACGCCTCCCGAGGGGGTCTGCTCCAGTGGGTGGGCGTGCCGCCACACGACCTCGAAGAGCGCGTCCATCGCGGCCAGCAGCCCGGTGCGGTGCAGCAGCACCGCGCCGGGCTCACCGCCCGGCGTGGTGGTCGACGGCACCAGGGCCAGTTCCGCGTCGGCCAGGATGAGCTTGATCGGCAACGACTCGACCACCCGCACCTGGACGCCGCTGCGCAGGGACTCCAGGGTCTCGGCGACCACCCCGGGTTCGGCGAGCGCCGGGCGGTCCACCATGACCCGGAACCCCCCCCCTGGTCCACCGCCGCCGACTCCACCGCGTCACTGCCTGGCGGCACGGCGATGAAGGGCAGTGTGACGAAGCCGCGCACCTCGGTACGGGCGGCGTGCTGCACCCGGGCGAACCGGTGGCGGGACCGCGTCGACGCCGGTGACCACCTCGATCAGTTCGTCGATGGTGCGTCCCGCGACCGCCCCGCGGTACTCCTCGGCGAGCGTGACAAGCGCCAGTTCGGCGCTGCGAAGTGCGTTGCGCTGCTCGCTGACGAGCGCGCCGAGCGCGACCGCGGGCGGCGCCACCGAGAACGCGCCGTCCGATCCGGATTTCACCAGGCCGCAGGCGAGCAGGTGGGACAGCGCCGCCTCGACCGCCGCGGTGGGCATCCGCAGGGCGGCCGCCAGCTCGTCCGGGCCGGCCTGCGCGCGCCGGACCAGCAGGCCGTAGACCGCCTCGTCCTCGGGGCTTAGGCCTAACGCGGCCAGCATCGATGGCTGCCTCCCTCCGCCCGCGGCGACGCGGAGAGTATGGGCCATGAGGATGGATCTTGAACAGTCCCGGCCGCCGGTCGGATGGCCGGGCGGGGCCCCGGGACGAGCCGCATCCCGGAGCCCCGCCAACCACATCACCGCACGCCGTACGCCCGGGTGATCGTCTGGCGTACGCCGTTGCCGTGCTCGTCGGTGAGGTCGACGCGCAGGGAGACGTTCTTTCCGGCGGCCGCCGACTGGTCCACAGTGGTGACGAATCCGGCCCCCTTTCGGGTGACGGTCACCTCCTGCCACGTCGTCCCGTCGTCGAAGGAGACCCACGCCTGCGCCGCCGTGATCTGCCCGGCGTCGTAGTCGCGCTGACCGGCGCCGCCGAAGCCGATCTCGAACCCGGCGGTCGCCGGGGTCAGGTTCCGCGTGTCGACGGCGATGTCGTAGGACGGGACCAGGATCGGCAGGGCGTAGAGGCCGTTGTCGGACGGCCGCTGCGACCGGAACCGGAACTCCGTCTCGGTGCCGTAGAAGAGGCTCCAGTTCGGGTGGTTGGGCCCGGGGTTGAACCGCATGGTCGTCACCCGCAGCCGGTAGGCCGCGTCGGCGTCCGGCACGTCCCAGATCCCCTGCGGCCAGGCGCTGCGTCCGAGGCTGACGCCGTCGGCGAACAGTTCCGCGTTGCCGACGTCGCCGAAGCCGCCGATGCCGTAATGGTCGGGTTCGGAGTCACCCCACACCAGCATCGCGGCGCCGATCTGGCCCTCCTGCCTCTCGGCGATGCGCTCCGGCGACAGGTCCGCCCGCCGGGTGCCGGTCGAGCGCATCGGGCCGCGGTACCAGTCCTCCGACCGGACGGACCCCGCCTCGGCGGTCCGCGGCGCGGCGAGCATCGTCTCGTCCCGGATGCTCGCCCCGGCCATGAGGCGCTGGGTCTGCACACCGGCGGTCACGAACGAGGCCCGTTCGACCGGAACGGCGAAAGTGTCGGAGACGAGCGACACGGCGCTGGGGTAGTTAGCCGGGAAGAACTGGATTCCGTCGATGATGACCCGGTTGGTGCGGGTGGAATGGATCCGCTCGTCGACCCGGGCCAAATTCTTCTCTCTGACCTGCAGCGGCACGTCCGGCCGGGTCATCCGCTCGTCCGCGAACGCCACGTTGTAGACGTAGGGGCTCGTGACGACGGCGTCCCAGGCCAGCGTCACCGGTCCGGCGGCCAGCGCAGCCCGCAGGGCGGACTCCTCCATCGCGGTGACCGTCAGACCCGGGATCGTCGACGCGGCGATCGCAGACCATCGGCCCGGCTCGTCCCGTCCGAAGATGACGGCCTTGACGTCTGCGGCCGCGGCTGCGGTGAGGACCTTCGCGACATCGGTCGAGTGCACCAGCGCGATCTTCCCGGTCGCCGTGGCCAGCTCCGCCTCACTGCCTGCTCCGGCGTCGACCAGCTCGGCGGTGCCGGATCCGTCGAACCGGGTCGGCACGCCGGCCTGGAGCCGGCTCGGCCCGATGTAGACGGGGTTGAGAGCGATCCCGCCGCTAGTGCGCAGGACCAGCTCGGGCGCGTACAGCCGGTGGTAGCTGCCCAGCTGGAAGCCGCCGTCGGTGACCGGCGTGGTCCGGCCGACGTAGACCTCGTCGACGGACTTCCCGCCGGTGTAGCCGCCGCTGATGTACGCGGTGTCCCACCAGCGGCCGTACTCCAGCGCGACATTTTGCGCCTCGATCGGCCGCTCGGCGGTGACCTTCTGCCGGATCGCCGTCCGGGCGTCGTAGGTGATGGTCCGGTCGACGTCGTCGTTGTTGACCACCAACTCCGGGTCGCCCATGAACGTCACCGAGTGGACCAGGCCGTTCGCCCCGGTGGTGCCCGCGTCACGGCTGGCGATCACGGCGTTGATCGAGTAGCGGCCCTCGCGCAGCCGCAGCGTCGGCTCGGTCGTGAACGACGCGAACCGCAGGGCGGTCAGCCGGTCCGCGTCCACGACGTCCACGAACGACGGCGTGGCCGGCGCCTCGCCGCGGCGGTCGATCAGCTTCAGCTTCACGGTGACCGCATGCGGCTCCAGGTACGCCGCGATCGCCGTGACGACGGTGCTGCCGTCGGCTGCGGTGGCGACGAGCCGGGCCCCGATCGCGCCGTACTCGGCGGCCCTCAACTTGACGGCCGGGTCGAGGACGACGGGCACCTCGGCCGTGCCGTGCGCCGGGACGGTGACCGTGCCGATCCCGGCCGCGAACGTCCGCTTCGGCAGCGGCGCTCCGTTCTCGGCGGTCGCTCCGGCGATCGTGAGGTCGAACGCGACCGCCTTGTCGCCGGTGTTGGTGAGTGTGACCGTCGTCGTGGTCTTCGGCTGGTGCAGGTGCGGCCAGGCGTACGATCCCGCGTCGACGACACCGGGGCCGACGACCGTCGCGGTAAGCGGGCGCAGGGCGTCGACGACACCGGCGCCCACCTCGTGCACCCGGCCCGTGGTGCTCGGCGTCGCCGCCGAGATCAGCGCCGCCTTGCGCTGCTGCGCCGTCCAGCCGGGGTGCTTCTGCTTCAGCAACGCGGCAACCGCGGCGACGTGCGGGGTCGCCATCGACGTGCCCGACATCCGGGTGTACCGGCCGGTGCCGGACTCGGCCGCGAGGATCTCCACACCCGGCGCTGCGATCTCGGGCTTGACGGTGTGGGTGCCGGTGACCGGGCCACGGCTGGTGAACCGTGCGGTCTGACCCGCGGAGTCCACCGCGCCCACGGTGAGAACGTCCTTCGCGCACGCGGGCGCGCTGATCGTCTGGAGCGTGGGGCCCGCGTTGCCGGCGGCGACCACGAACAGCGAGGCGCTCTGCTGCGCGAGCGCCTGCGCGGCGACGCCGATCGGATCGGTGCAGTCGGTACCGACGCTGCCGCCGAGGCTCATGCTGATCACGTCGGCCTTCTGGTCGACGGCCCACTGCATGCCGTTGATGATCCAGGACTCCTGGCCCTGTCCGTAACTGTTGAGCACCTTGCCGATGAGCAGCTTCGCGCCGGGCGCGACGCCCTTCTCGACACCGCCGGAGGCAGCGCCGGTGCCCGCGACCGTCGACGCGACGTGTGTGCCGTGCCCGTTCAGGTCCACGTCGGCGCCACCGGAGTCGGTGGTGAAGTTCTTCGCGCCGGCCACCTGCCCGGCGAGGTCCGGGTGCTTGCCGTCGTAGCCGGAATCGAGGACGGCCACCGTGGTGCCCGTCCCGTCGAAGCCCGCCGCCCACGCCTGCGGGGCGTGGATCTGCGCGGCACTCTCGGCCATCGCCACGCTGACCCGCTCGTCCAGCCACAGCTTCGCGATCCCCGGCCCGTCACCGTCGGTCAGGTCGCGCCAGAACTCCGCGGCCTGCTCCTTGTCCGCAGACAGGGCGACGGCGTCCGCGACCGGCAGGGTCGCCTCGACGGTCGCGCCCTGCGGGGCCTGCGGCGCTTGGCGGGTACGCGTCACCGCGCCCCCGTAGGTGGCGAGCAACGGCAGGGCCGCGGCCGACCGGTCGTCGTAGCCCTGGCGTACCAGCGCGCTGACGTTGAACAGTTGCTCGTCGAGGGTGCCCTCGGAGATCATCGGGACCGCGCGGGCCGGGACGACGTAGACGTCACCGCGGAAGACGCGGGTGATGTAGCCGTCCGGGTCGGCGTTCGGGCCCGGGACGAGTGACGCCGACGGGCGGCCTGCGGCGTCGACGGAGTACACGGCGAGGTCGCCGGTGATCAGTGTGACCGGTGTACCGGCCGGGGTCGTCGTGCCGGACGCCGAGCCGACGATCGGCCGCTGCGGCGGGGGGGGGGGGGGGGGGGGGGGGGGGGGGGGGGGGGGGGGGGGGGGGGGGGGGGGGGGGGGGGGGGGGGGGGGGGGGGGGGGGGGAGGAGGGGGGGGGGGGGGGGGGGGGGGGGGGGGGGGGGGGGGGGGGGGGGGGGGGGGGGGGGGGGGGGGGGGGGGGGGGGGGGGGGGGGGGGGGGGGGGG